>DATMMM010000249.1:0-18494 GCA_035569735.1 Allostellaceae bacterium
AGGCAAATATATGGCCTCAGGCCGTTCCCGCGAGGACCCGCTGAGCGGGCAGATCGTCCTCGATGAAGGCCTGCACGATCTCGTCGACCGAGCGGTCGGCTTCCAATCCCAGGCGCTCGGCTCGTGCCGAGTCAATCCCGCGCGGCCAGCCCGCGACGATCTTCTGGATCACGGGATCGGGCTCCCAGCGGATGCGCTTCACCGCGGCCTCGCCGCCGGCGCGCCGCAGCGCCTCCACCATCTCGGCGACCGAGGCCGAGATGCCCGGCAGCTGGATCGCGCGCGTATAGCCGAAGGCCTCGCCGGGGAGGTCGTGCAGCTTCTCCAGCGCGGCGACCAGCCGGCGCGGCGAGAGCAGGGCCATCACCGCCTCGGAGGTCACGGGACAAACCACCTCGACGCCGGAGAGCGGCTCGCGGAAGATCGAGGACGCCCAGGTCGAGGCCGCGCGGTTCGGCCGTCCCGCGCGCACCACGATGGTCGGAAGCCGCGGCGAGCGGCCGTCGATGTAGCCCTTGCGGCTGTAATCATTCACCAGCAGCTCGCCGCAGGCCTTCTGGTTGCCGTAGGAGGTCTGCGGCGTCAGCGGCGTATCGTCGCTGACCTCGGGCGGCATGTCGCCCCCATAGACCGCGAGCGAGCTCGCGAACACCAAGCGCGGCCGCGTGCCCAGCGCGCGGCACGCCTCCAGCACCGCCCGGGTGCCGTCGAGGTTGACGCGCAGGCCGATGTCGGTGTCGGCCTCGGCCTGGCCGCTCACCACGGCCGCGAGATGAAAGACGGAGGTTGTGCGCCTGTCGATAAGCTGCCGCACGGTCGCGGGGTCGGCGATGTCGCCGGTCAGGACCTTGAGCCGGTTGTCCGCGCGGAGCGGCGGTTCGGGCGCCGCCACATCGAACAGCACGAGCTCGTCGATCGGCGTCTCCGTTCCCTCGGGTCCGATCAGAGAGCCCCGCTGGAGCAACCGCTGGGCGAGCTTCTTGCCGATGAATCCGGCGCCGCCGGTGATGACGACTTTCATGAAAAACTCCTCATCTCCGTTGACCGGAGTCCCCCTGGTTATCGCGCGGACCCATCGGTAGTGTTTTATCGTGAACGGGACCGGACACAAGTGGCGATGGCTTTAGACTTCGCTCCCTCACAGGATAGACGGCGGGATGATGATCCCGGCGCGACGGCGGAGCACGACGGCCGCAGGGAACGCATGCGCAGGCTCGCCTGGATCGGCTCCGCCTTGCTGCATGCCGTGGTCTTGGCGCTGCTGCTGGGCCTCTGGCAGTCGCCGCATGTCGACGAGCTCTCGCCGATCGAGGTGGCCCTGGTGCCGGGCACGGGAGACGCCGGCACCGCCGGAGGCAGCGGCGGGGGCGCCACCCAGCAAGGCGCGCTCTCGCAGGGTTCGGAAGAGCCCTCGCCCAACCGCGCCGCCGACGCGGCACCGCCGGAAGCGCCGGCCAAGGAGGCCGTCGAGGCGCAGCCGGTGCCGCCGGCGCCCGAGCCTCAGCCCACTGAAACGCCGCCGGCGCCTCCGACGCCGCCGCAACAGACGACGGCGACCACCACCACGCCGACCCCCGCGAAACCGCTCCAGCCGATCCCGCCCCCGCCGCCGCGCAAGCCCACGCCGCCGCAGCCGACCGCGGTCGCCGCGGCACCGCCGCCACCGCTGCCGGCTAAGCCCGCGCCGGAGCCGGCGCCCTCACCCGCGCCGCTGCCGCAGGTCGCCATGTCGCCCGTGCCGCAGCCGATGCCGGGCACGCCCGGCACCGGCACCGGCCGCGGCGGTCCCGGCGGCGTCGGGCAAGGCGAGGCGGGCGCCGGACATGGGATCATCGGCAACGGAAGCGGCCCCGGCGACGACTACCTCGACCGCGTGCGGCGCTGGATCAACAAATACAAAAAATATCCGGATGCCGCGATCAAGCAGAAGCAGCAGGGCGGGCCACTGCTCACCATCCGTCTCCGGCGCGACGGCACGGTGCTCGACGTCGAGATCGACAAGAGCTCGGGTTTTCCGCTGCTCGACCAGGCTGCGCTCGCGGCGGTGCGGGCCGCCTCGCCGGTGCCGCCCTTCCCCGACAACTACACGAACGAGGAGGCGGAGATCGGCCTGCCCTTCAACTTCCAGCTGGGACTATTCGACCGCGTGTTCTGAGCCACGCGCCTAGCGCGTGAGTCGAAGGACGCACGACCTCCGTCTACGCCGGACTTGCTCTAGCTCGGCCGGGCCGCGGCGATCACGCCCAGGAAAATCGCGCCGTAGCGCTCGAGCTTGCTGCGGCCGACGCCGGGAATCTCCGCGAGAGCGGCGCGGTCGCGCGGGCGCTGGCGCGCCATCGCGATGAGCGTGGTGTCGTGGAAGATCACGTAAGGCGGCACGCCCTGCTCGCGCGCGAGCGCCAGGCGCTTGGCGCGGAGCGCCTCCCAGAGCGCGGCATCCTCGCCGCCGAGCGGCTCGGCGGGCGCGCCCGCAGCGGTGCGCTTGCGCTCCGCGCGCGGGAGCCGCGCGGGCTCGTCGCGGAACGACACCGGGACCGTGCCGCGCAGCACCTCGCGCGCGCTCTCGCCGAGGCGCAATCCGCCGTGCCCCTCGATGTCGACATCGAGATGGCCCTGGGCCACGAGCTGGCGGAACACCGAGCGCCACTGCCGCTTGTCGAGCTCGGTGCCGACGCCGAAGGTCTTGAGCTGGTCGTGGCGGAACTGCCGCGCGCGCTCGGTCGGCTCGCCGAGAAGGACATCGGTGAGGTGCCCGACGCCGAAGCGCTGGCCGGTGCGCGCCACCGCCGACAGCGCCTTTTGCGCGGCGACCAGCCCGTCCCAGCTGCGCGGCGGCGTGAGGCAGGTGTCGCAATTCCCGCAGGGCGCATGCTCTCGCTCGCCGAAATATCCCAGCAGGACCTGCCGGCGGCAGCGCGCGGTCTCGCAGTAACCGAGGAGCGCATTGAGCTTGTGGCGCTCGATGCGCTTCTGCGTCTCGTTGAGATCCGAGCCCGCGAGCAGCCCCGAGAGCGCGGTCACATCGGCCATGCCGTAGGTCATCCAGGCGTTCGCGGGAAGCCCGTCGCGCCCGGCCCGGCCGGTTTCCTGGTAATAGGCCTCGAGGCTGCGCGGCGCATCGAGGTGCACGACGAAGCGCACGTTGGGCTTGTCGATCCCCATGCCGAAGGCGACGGTCGCCACGACCACCACGCCTTCGTCTTTCAGGAATTGGTCCTGGTTGCGCGCGCGGACCGACGACTCCAGCCCTGCGTGATAGGGCAGCGCCGTCCGGCCCCTCGCCGCGAGCCAAGCTGCCAGCTCGTCCACCTTGTCGCGCGTGCGGCAGTAGACGATGCCGGCATCGCCGCGGTGCTCGGCATCGAGGAAGGCCAGGAGCTGCTGGCGCGGCTCGTGCTTGGCGATCACGTGGTAGCGGATGTTCGGCCGGTCGAAGCCGGCGGCGAAGACGCGGGCCTCGCCGAGCGCCAGCCGCGCCACGATGTCGCGGCGCGTGGCCGCATCGGCGGTAGCCGTAAGCGCGATCCGCGGCACGTCCGGAAATCGCTCATGCAGCACCGAGAGCGCCAGGTACTCGGGCCGGAAATCGTGGCCCCATTGCGAGACGCAGTGCGCCTCGTCGATCGCGAAGAGCGCCAGGCGCGTCGCCGACAGCAGCTCGAGGGTGCGCGGCATGGTGAGCCGCTCGGGTGCGACGTAGAGCAGATCGAGGTCGCCGTTGCGGATCGCACGCTCGACGGCGCCCGCCTCGCCCGGTGGCAGCGCCGAGTTGAGCGCCGCCGCGCGCACGCCCGCTTGGCGCAGCGCGTCCACCTGGTCCTTCATGAGCGCGATCAGCGGCGAGACCACTACGCCGAGACCGGGCCGGATCAGCGCGGGGATCTGGTAGCAGAGAGACTTGCCGCCGCCGGTCGGCATCAGCACCAGCGCATCGCCGCCGTCGACCACATGGTCGATCACATCCGCCTGCTGGCCGCGAAAGCGGTCGTAGCCGAAGACGCTCCGCAGGATCGCGGCCGCGCGATCCTGGGCGGCGGCGGTCGCGGCGGGGAGAAGGTCCGGCAGGATTTCGGTCATTGAGGCTGCTGCGACTCGATGGGGCCGCGGAGTCTACACCGCCCCGCGCTTTTTCCGCCGGCCCTCGTAGCGAGCCGCGATCTCCCGCGCGACCTTCGCCTCCGGCAGCAGCCTGGCGCCGCCGAGCCAGAGCTCCGTCACTTTCCCGCGCCCGCCGCGCACCAGGCGCGCCTCTTCGCCGTGGCTGGCGAAGCCGCCAGCGAGCGCGATGCGGCCCCGGCGGCGCCCGGTGACCGCGAGCTCGCTCGCGTCCAGGAACGGGTTCAAGAACGCGGGCGTCGCCACGAAGACCTTGTCGCCCACCGGCACGAGGTCGGCCGCGCCCCAGAGACTCCACCACCGGCCGCTCCACTCTGCGAGCTTCCGTGGCGGTGCGCCGTGCTTCTCGAAGCAACGCAGTATCTGCACGACACCGTCGAGCCAGGGATGCGCGAGCCCGTCGGCCGAGTTTGTCAGCACGGACACGGTCAGGTCCTGCGCCGGGAGCGTCGCGGTGCGCGTGATGAAGCCCTGGAAGCCGCCGGAATGGCCGAACCAGTCCCACTCGCCGAGCGTGCCGCTGATGATGCCGAGGCCGTAGTAGCGCTCGAGGCTCGAATGCGGCTCGCGCCATTGCCGCCGGATCATCTCGCGCCGGCTCGCGGGTGAGATCACGCTGCCGCGAGCCGCGGGCGACAGCCGATGGAAGAAGCGGGCGAGATCTGCGGCGGTGCTGACGAAGCCGGTCGCCGAGGCCAGCGCATGGGTCGGATTGTCGCCGGTGATCACCACGCGCCGGCCGAGCGGCTGCCTGCCGCTGTGGCCACGCGCGACGGGCGTGCCGCGCGGGAGCGGCATGTCCGGCAAAGTCTCGTCCAATCCGGCGGCATCGACGATCTCGCGCTTGATCCAGGAGCGGTAGGGCTCGCCGGTGATCGCCTCGATGACGAGGCCGGCAAGCCCGTAGCCGTGGTTCGAATACTTGAAGCGCGTGTTGCCTTCGAGGATGGGCGCCGCTCTCAGATCGGCCTTGAGCTCCTCGGTGGAGCGGAAGGGCCTCCGGTCCTGCCACTGCCCGGCATCCCAGCCGTCGCGCACGAGCCCGGCACTGTGCGAGAGCAGCTGGGCGATGGTGGCGCGCGCCACTTTGGGATGGAGATCCCCGACGAAGCGGCCAGCGGGATCGTCGAGCCGGAGCTTGCCCTGCTCGCGCAGCTTCATGATGCCGGCGGCCGTGAAGCTCTTGGAGTGCGAGGCCACGCGAAACCGATGGCGCGGCGTCAGCGCCAACCCGCGCGCGAGATCGGCATGGCCGAATGCCCGCTCGAGCCGGATGCGTCCGCGCTCGGCGACCGCGATCACGCAGCCCGGCAGCTCGGTCTGCCGCATCTGAAACTCGAGCCAGCGGGGAATGTAGTCGAGGGCGGCGCCCAGCCAACGGTCCAAGGGGATGTGCTCCTGGCGATCGGGAAGGTGCGGCGAAGGGCCGCGGCCGCAGCATATCGGCACAGACGATCGCGCGCTATCGCATCGATCCGCCGCCCCGTGCTATCACCCGCGCCGCCATGCTCACCATCGCCGACCTCACCTACCGCATCGCCGGCCGGACGCTCCTCGATGGCGCCTCCGCGCAGATCAATGCCGGATGGAAAGTCGGGCTCGTCGGGCGCAACGGCGCCGGCAAATCGACGCTGCTCGATCTCATCCGCGGCGAGCGGCAGGCGGATGGCGGCGAGCTCAAGCTGCAGAAGGGCGTGCGCATCGGCTTCGTGTCGCAGGAGGCGCCCGGCGGTGCCACGACGCCGCTCGAGGCCGTGCTCGCCGCCGACGAGGAGCGCGCGCGGCTGCTGGCGGAGGCGGAGACCACGCAGGATCCGCATCGCATCAGCGACGTCCAGACCCGGCTCTTGGAGATCGACGCACATGCGGCGCCGGCGCGCGCCGCCGGCATCCTGCACGGGCTCGGCTTCAGCGCCGAGGGTCAGCGCAAACCCTTGAGCGCCTTCTCCGGCGGCTGGCGCATGCGGGTGGCGCTCGCGGCGGCGCTCTTCGCCGAGCCCGACCTCTTGCTCCTCGACGAGCCCACCAACCACCTCGACCTCGAGGCGGCGCTGTGGCTCGAAGCCTTCCTCGCGCGCTATCGCCGCACCGTCATCCTGGTGAGCCACGACCGGCGGTTCCTCGACGAGGTCGTCGATCACATCCTGGCGCTGGCGGACCAGAGGCTCGCGGTGTTCTCCGGCGGCTACAGCGCCTATCTGCGCCAGCGCGAGGAGAGCCTGGTGCGCAATCGCGTGCTGAAGGCGCGCCAGGACGCCGAGCGGGCGCGGCTCCAAGCCTTCGTGGACCGCTTCCGCGCCAAGGCATCCAAGGCGCGCCAAGCGCAAAGCCGCGTCAAGGCGATCGAGAAGCTGGTGCCGGTGTCGGTCGCCAGCGAGGAGCCGCCGCCGGTGTTCAACTTTCCAGCGCCCAACTCGCTGCGCCCGCCCCTCCTCACGCTGGAGAACGCCTCGGTCGGCTACGAGCCCGGCAAGCCCGTGCTGCGCGGGCTGGGCTTGCGCCTCGACCCCGACGACCGGATCGCGCTCTTGGGCGCGAACGGCAATGGAAAGTCGACGCTCGCGAAGCTGATCGGCGGCCGGCTCTCGCCGATGTCGGGAGAGGCGATCCGCGCGCCGCGTCTCGGCTGCGGCTTCTTCGCCCAGCACCAGATCGAGGAGCTGATGCCGGAGGGGACACCCTTCGACCACCTCGTGCTGTTGATGCCGGATGCGCCGGCGCAGGCGGTGCGCGCGCGGCTCGCCCGCTTCGGCCTCGGCGTGGACAAAGTGTTCGTGCGCGCCCGCGATCTCTCCGGCGGCGAGAAGGCGCGCCTCACCCTGGCGCTTGCCACCCACGAGGCGCCGCACCTGCTGATCCTCGACGAGCCCACCAACCATCTCGACATCCAAGCGCGCGAGGCGCTGGCGGAGGCGCTGAACGAATTTCCGGGCGCGGTGGTGCTGATCAGCCATGACTGGCATCTGGTGGAGCTGGTCGCCGACCGCTTGTGGCTGGTGGCGGACGGCATGGTGCGGCCGTTCGAGGGTGACCTCGAGGACTATCGCCAGCTGCTGCTGGCGCCCAACAGAGGCGACCCGGCCGCGCGCGAGGCCTCGGGAGCGCGCCGGCGCACCGAGCGGCGCGCGGCGGCGGAGCGCCGGCGGGAGCTCGAGCCGTTGCGCAAACGCGTGCGCGATGCCGAAGCGCGCATGGCCGCGCTCACCAAGGATCTCACGGCGATCGAGAGCGTGCTTGCCGATCCCGCGACCCATGCTGCCGACGGAAGCGAGGTTCCCGAGTTGCTCCGCCAACAGGCCGAGCTGCGCGTCACGCTGGAGACCGCCGAGCGCGATTGGCTCACGGCCGCCGAAGCCCTCGAGCAGGTGGACTGAGCGGCTCAAGAGTCGATGACAGAAGTCGGTCCCGGCCTCCGACTTATCTTAGTCACAGTCGGTCGCCCCCCTCACCCCTTTGGGAGATTGTGGAAAACCTCTCACTCCTCACGCGCTGATTAGTCTTAACGGCTAACCCACTGATATTGCGCGAGTCATCGCGTACGTTTCCGCTCTTTTGGCAAATGCGAGATGCTTAAAGGACGGTTAATTCGACTCGGCGACACTGGGCGCGCGGGGGGAAGAAAAGTAACCAAGGGCGACGAGAGGATCCCATGTTGACGACACTGCCCCAAGCCACCGCCGACACCGCCATCACCGGTCTCGACCACCCCTCCTGGATCCGCCGCGCGATGCTGATCGAGCAGGTCGCCGAAGCCTATGCCGATGGCACCTTCACTCCGGCGCAGCGCCGCCAGGCCGAGGACCTGTTCCGGGTCGCGATCTACGACCACGAGGTGCTCGCGCGCAGCGTGCTCGCCGACAGCCTCAAGCGCGTGACCGAGGTGCCCCGCGACATCGTGCTGAGTCTCGCGCGCGACGAGGCCGAGGTGGCGCGGCCGATCCTGCGGACGTCGCCGGTGCTGGACGACGACGATCTCGCGGCGATCGCGCGCGAAGGCACGCGCGCTCAGCGCCTCGCAATCGCCGACCGGGACGGGCTCTCGGCCAAGGTGGCGCAGGCACTCTGCCAATCCCGCGACCCGCAGGTGATCCGCAGCCTCATCGCCAATGAAACCGCCGCAATGCCGGAAGCCCTGCTGCACGGCATCCTCGATGCGCTCGAAGCCGCGCCAGGAATCGTCGGGGCCATGGAGCGCCGGCGCCGGTTGCCGGCAAGCGTCGCCAACCGTCTCGCGCACGCGACTGCGTTCGACTACATGGCGGCCCTGCGCGCTTAGGGAATCCGCGCCAGCCGCGGGCCCTGTCCGCGTGACTGAGTCTTCTTCTGCGGGCGCCCACCTCACCGTACCTCTCCCCCCGCAAGCGGGCGGAGAGGGCTTCGCCGGAAGCGGCGAGCCACTTTGAATTCGGTTCTCGAGGCGGCGTTAAGCCCGTCTCCGCGCGCAGCGGGGAGAGGGAGGGCCCCAGCGCGTCAGCGCTGGGAGGGTGAGGTGTGCTTCCCGGCAAGAGCGCGTTTGGCGCCGCCTAGCTCCGGAACTTCTGCGCGAGGGCGTCGACCTGGCGCGCGAGCAGCGCCACGTCGGTGCCGACCGCCACGAAGACGAAGCCCGCGGCCAGCACCTTGCGCGTCTCGTCCTCCCGCAGGCTCAGGAAGCCCGGCGCCTTGCCGGCGCGCTTGATGCGCTCACCGGCCTCGATGATCGCCGACTGCACCTCGGGATGCTGGGTATTGCCGATGTGACCGAGGTCGGCCGCGAGGTCGGCGGGACCGATGAAGATGCCGTCGATGCCCTCCACCTTCGCGACCGCCTCGATCTCCGAGACGGCCTTGCGGGTCTCGGCCTGGACCAGCACGCAGATCTCGTCCTCCGCGTGCTTGGGGTAATCGGTGACGCGCGCGTAGTGGTTGGCGCGGGTCGTGCCGGCGAAGCCGCGGATGCCCTTGGGCGGATAGCGGGTCGCGGCGACCGCGCGGCGCGCCTCCTCCGCCGATTGCACGAAGGGGAAGAGGAAGCTCCGGGCGCCCTGGTCGAGGAGCCGCTTCACCATCACGGGCTCGTTCCAGGGCACGCGCACCACCGGCTCCGCGGTGCCGCCGACGCAGGCGCGCAGACTGTGCACGACGTCCGGCAGCTCGTTGGGCGAGTGCTCCATGTCGATGAGCAGCCAGTCGAAGCCCGCGCCCGCGCAGACCTCGGTCACGGTCGGGCTCGCGAAGTTGAGCCAGAAGCCGATCTGCCGCGTGCCCGACGCGAGCCCGCGCTTGAAGCGGTTGGTCGGCAGCGTGGCGGCCATCAATGGATCTCCGGCTCGGGCACGGGCGCGGTGCCCGCGAGGAAATCGAAATCGCAGCCCAGATGCGCCTGCGCGATGTGCTGGGTGTAGAGCGCGCCGTAGCCCCGGGGATAATGCGGCTTCGCCGGCGTCCATTGCGCGCGCCGGCGCTTGAGCTCCTCCTCGGCGACCGCGAGATTGAGGCGCCGGCCGGGCACGTCGAGCTCGATCGTGTCGCCGGTCTTGACCAGCGCCAGTGGCCCGCCGACGAAGGCCTCGGGCGAGACGTGCAGCACGCAGGCGCCATAGCTCGTGCCGCTCATGCGCGCGTCGGAGATGCGCACCATATCGCGCACGCCCTGGGCCAAGAGCTTCTTGGGGATCGGCAGCTGGCCCCATTCGGGCATGCCCGGTCCGCCCTGCGGGCCGCCGTTCTGCAGGACCAGCACGGAGTCCGCGCTCACCTCCAGATCGGGGGCGTCGATGCGCGCGCTCATGTCGTTGTAGTCGCGGAACACCACCGCGGGACCTCTGTGCTTCTGGAGCCTCGGCTCCATCGCCGGCGGCTTGATGACGGCGCCGTCGGGCGCCAGGTTGCCCCTCAGCACCGCAAGCCCGCCCGCGCCGGTGAGCGCGTTGTTGGAGGAGCGGATCACGTCGTCGTTGTAGACCTCGCCGCGCGCGATGTTGGCGCCGAGGCTCTTGCCGTTGACCGTCGGGCATTCGGTGTCGAGCCCGGGCCCAAGCTGGCGCAACAGCGCGCGCAAGCCCCCGGCATAATAAAAATCTTCCATCAGATATTTGCCGGCGGGACGGATGTTGGCGAGCACCGGCGTGCGGCGCGAGATCTCGTCGAAGCGGTCGAGCGAGAGATCGACACCGGCGCGGCCCGCCATGGCCGTCAGATGGATGACGCCGTTGGTGGACCCGCTCAAGGCCATCAGCGTCGCGATGGCGTTGTCGAAGGCGGCGGCGGTCGCGATATCCCGCGGCTTCAAATCCTCCCACACCATCTCGACGATGCGCCGGCCGCTGGCGCTTGCCAGCCGCGGGTGGGAGGAATCCGCGGCCGGGATCGACGACGCGCCCGGCAGAGTGAGGCCGAGCGCCTCGGTCACCGCCGCCATGGTGGAGGCCGTGCCCATGGTCATGCAGGTGCCGAAGGAGCGCGCGATGCCGTCCTCGATGCCGCGCCAGTCTTCCTCGTCGATGTTGCCGGCGCGCAGCTCCGCCCAGTATTTCCAGACGTCGCTGCCGCTGCCCAGCGGCTGGTTGTGCCAGTTGCCGCGGAGCATCGGGCCCGCCGGCACGAAGATCGCCGGCAGGTTCATGCTGAGGGTACCCATGATCAGCGCCGGCACGGTCTTGTCGCAGCCGCCCAGCAGGACGACGCCGTCGATCGGGTTGGCGCGCAGCAGCTCCTCCGTCTCCATGGCGAGGAGATTGCGGTAGAGCATGGTCGAAGGCTTCATGAAGGGCTCGCCCAGCGAGATCGCCGGCATCTCCACGGGGAAACCGCCGGCCTGCCAGACGCCCCGCTTCACCTCCGCGGCGCGCTCGCGGAAGTGATAATGGCAGGGGTTCATCTCGCTCCAGGTGTTGAGGATGGCGATCACGGGCTTGCCCGCGTAATCCTCCGCCGAGAAGCCCATCTGCTTGGTGCGCGAGCGGTGACCGAAGGAGCGCAAATCCTTGGCGCCCATCCAGCGGGCGCTGCGGAGCTGGTCATAGGTCTTGCGGCGAGGCTCGGTCATAAGGCGCGCGTCCTCCCTCGGAATATCCCGCGGGAGTGAAGCGGCTCGGCGCCGCCGGTGTCAATGCCGGCGGGCGCGGCGCTACTGGCCGGTTTTGCGCACCGGTGGCCGGATTTGAAAAAGCCGGTGTCCGACCTAGCAGTCGTCGATCAGCAACCGCTCAGTGACACGTTCGCGGCCGCGCAGGGTGTCGATCAATCGTCCCGTGCCCCAAGTGATCACGCCGACCACGACCACGCAGACGGCAATCAGAACGATCTGCGGCATGAATTTCCTCCCCGATACCGGACAGCGCCGTCATTACGCGGTTACGCCGCAATACGTGAGGAAGGTCAATCGCGCACTAAGGACTGGTACCTACGTATTGGCCGCTCCGGCTTTATGGCACAGTCGACCAGCGGCTGTCACCCGACATCGGGTCGCGTGGGGGAATGCGGCCCCGCCTCAGGCGGTGCCGCGCGGCGCCATGGTCGCTAGCGCAGGCTCGACAGCGGCGCACGCCACGATTTCGCGCAGCGGCACCCGCACCACGGCGCCCCGGCGATACTGGGGATCTCCAAGGGCGCGGTTCACGGCCATGAGGGCGATGGTAATCGTGTGGGGGTCGTGCTGGCCAAGGAAGCGGCTCACCGCCGCGAGCTCGGTGATCAGGCGATCGCGCACGTCGACACCTTCGCCGCGCATGCGATCGATGACGCAGTCGAGGCCGGCGTAGAGCCGCCGCGCAGCCGCCTCGATCGTGGCGTTGTCTGGGATGTAGCGCAGCTCCGTCGGCGAGGGCTGCAGCATCTCCGCGATCTCCAGAGACCAGGTCCGAACCGCCTCCAGGTAGGTCGAAAGATGGCGTTTGTGATACTGGATGGCGACCGCGGCGATCGCGGTGGCGAGCGCGGAGAGGCGCTCCTCATCGGCGAGCTCGAGCGCCTCGAAATCCCCGGAGACGTCGCGAAGCTGGTCTTCGGTCTCCTGCCCGACGGCGGCGAGCGCGATGTCGATGGTCTCTGCCAAAGAAGTCATTGACGGTCCCCTGAATAGCGCGGCGAGTATCGGTCGATTTCGTTAAATGAATCTTTGCCTTGGAAGGGGCTTACGTCTGTGACCAAGGCCACAGGCATGGGCGTTTGTCACAACTACGGGGTCGGAAGGCCCGGGAAAATGCGTATCCAAGCCACCCCTGGAAATTATGGATTGGTTAACCGACGCCGCGCGATCCTAGGCGCCTAGGACGCGCTTGGGAGCATGACGCCGATGACCGACACACCGAACCTGCTCATCGATCGGAACCTGGAAGCGGCCACCATCATCTCGCTCCGCCGGGAGCCCGCCTGCTTTGCCTTCCTGAGCGCCTCGGCTGTTTCCGCGCCGATCCCGATCGACTCGCTCAACCTGGATCTCGCCTCGGTTGATTACTACGGCGGCCGCGCCTCGCTCTGGGCCACCCTCGAGATCCGCTCCGGCGCCACCAACGAGGAGCCGACCGCGGTGCTCGGCTTCGACGAGAGCTTCCTCAGGCCGTTCACGCGCTCGCTCATCGAGGCCGCGACCACCCGCGCCGCCTTCCGCATGCTGATCCGGCCCGCGAACGAGGATCGGCCGCGCTGCCGCGTCGTGGAATACGTCACCGGTCCCGGCGTGCCGCTCCAGGAGCTGCTGATCGCGCCCCAGGACCAGGTGTTGCTGATCTCGATGCAGGGCGCCGAGGGCAGCGAGGAGACGCTGTTTCAGCTGCCGCGCAGCGACAGCTTCCTGCGCACCTTCACCAAGATGGCGCACCAGGCCGACAAGGTCCTGCGCGAGACCCTCGCCGAAACCGAGCGCCTCGCCCGCGGCCGCGCGAAGCCGGCCTCCTAAAGTCCCGGCAGCCGCGGCCCCTCCTCGGGGTCGCGATAGGAGACCTTCCCCTCCGCCTCCACGCTGGCGCCGGGCGTCAGCGTTGCGGGCTCGATCTTGCCGGGCGCGAGGATGTGGCGCACCTCGATGCCGCGCGCCAGCAGATAATCCGCGATGATGCGCCGGTGGCAGCGCCACCAGACCGCTTCCGCGCACATGATGGCCACACTGTGCTCGCGCGCGAGATCCAGCAGCGCCTCGAAGCTGTCCCGGAACTCGGCGGTCTCGGCATAATCGGAGTAGGCCCGGAACGCCGCCTGGCGCCAGAGCGTGTTGCGCGAGGGGGCATGGGCGCCCACGGCACTGCGCCGGCCGCCCAGCGCCGCCAGATGCCGGTAGCCGATGCCGTCTTGGTCGAGCGCCGGGCCCAGCGCCTCCGCGTTGAACTGCGGATTGGTGCGCGAGCGCGGGAAGCGCCGGACGTCCGCCACGAGCTCGACGCCGCCCTCGCGCAGGAGCCCGACGAGCTCGGCGGTGGTGCGCGTGCTATGTCCGATGGTGTGGACGATCATGGCGGTATCCTGCCGCAGCCGGTGGGGCCGAGGCCATAGGCAAGCGAGGGCCACGATTGCTAAAGTGCGCGGCTTTCAACGCGCACGAGGCAGCCCATGGCGGAGATCGCGCTCGAATTCGGCATGCAGTTCTTCCCGGATGTCGGGCCCGAGCAGAAATCGGCGGCGGAGTATTTCGATGAGTCGCTGCGCCTCATCGATTTCTGCGATCCTTATGGCTGGGGCCATGTGCGCACGGTGGAGCATTACTTCCATCCCTATGGCGGCTATTCGCCCAGCCCCATCGTGTTCCTGACCGCGGCCTCGCAGCGCACCAGGAAGGCGCGGCTGATCACGGGCGCGGTGCTGCCGATCTTCAACAGCCCGCTCAAGCTCGCGGTCGAGATCGGCATGCTCGATGCGATCTCCGGCGGCCGGCTCGAGGTCGGCTTCGCCCGCGCCTTCCTGCCGCACGAGTTCGCCCGCTTCGGCGTCAGCGTCAACGAGAGCAAGGCTCGCTTCGCCGAGGGCATGGAGCAGGTGCGCCTGTTGCTGGAGCAGGAGCAGGTCTCCTCCGAGGGTACCTTCCACCGGTTCCCGCCGACGACGTCGCTGCCGCGGCCGACCCAGCACCCGCGCCCGCAATTCTGGATCGCCGCGATCGCCACACCCGAGAGCTTCGAGAACGCCGGCAAGCTCGGCCACTGGATCATGGCGATCCCGTTGGCGGGCGGCATGATGGCGGACCTGGTCGGCCGCTACCGCGAGGCCTGGCGCTCGGCCGGACACAAAGGCCGGGGCCGGGTCATGCTGGCCTTCCACATGCTCTGCCACGAGAGCCGCGAGGAGGCAGCCGCGATCGCGCGCGAGCCCTTGAACAGCTATCTCCGCTCGCTAGTGGACGCCGCCTCCGACTGGACCGCAGGCATGTCCTCGGCGGACTACCCCGGCTACGACAAGCTCATCGAAGGATTGAGCCGGCAGACCTTCGAGAGCCAGCTCGCCTCGGGCGCCGCCTGGGTCGGCACGCCCGCCGACATCGTGGAGCAGGCCCACGACTACCATCGCAAGGTCGGCGGCTTCGAGAGCGCCTCCCTGCAGGTCAACTTCAACACCATCGGCTACGATGACGCCGCGCACTCGGTGCGCCTCTTTGGCGAGAAGGTGATCCCGAGATTTCCGAGGCCGGAGTAACGGGCAGCGCAATGTGAGTCCTGGCAACACCCCCCACCCTACCCTCCCCCTCAAGGGGGGAGGGGCGATCCACCTGGCCAACGAATTTGCCCCTCCCCCCTTGAGGGGGAGGGTTAGGGAGGGGGGTCGCCGCCTCCGCACGATCGTAGCGTTCGCCGCGCTGCTCGCGCTCTCGGCGCCGGCGCTGGCGCGGGAGCGGCTGGTGATCGGCGTCAGCCAGTTTCCGCCGACGCTCAATCCCTCGATCGATGCGGTGCTCGCCAAGAGCTACGTGCTCGGCATGGCGCGGCGGCCGATCACGGCCTTCGACGCGAGCTGGCACCTCGTCTGCATGCTCTGCGTGACGCTGCCGAGCTTCGAGAACGGGCTCGCCGAGCGCGTGGCGCTCCCGAACGGAGGCGAGGGCGTGCGCCTCACCTACACCTTGCAGCCGAACGCCACCTGGGGCGATGGCGTGCCCGTGAGCACGGAGGACGTGCTCTTCACCTACGAGGTCGGCAAGAACCCCAAGAGCGGCCTCTCCGACGCCGAGCTCTATCGGCGGATCGTCGATATCCACGCGATCGACGCCAAGAGCTTCAGCGTGACCCAGGACCGCATCGACTACGAGTACCAGGCGCTCGGCGACTTCGAGGTGCTGCCCGCGCACATCGAGCGCGAAGCCTTCGCCGATCCCGCCAACTACCGCTTCCGCACGCGCTACGACACCGATCCCACCAATCCCGGTCTCTATTTCGGGCCTTATCGCATCACCGAGCTGGTGCCGGGCGCGCAGGTGGTGCTGGAGCGGAACCCGACCTGGTGGGGCCGGCCGCCCGCCTTCGAGCGCGTGGTGGTGTCGGTGGTCGAGAACACCGCGGCGCTGGAGGCGAACCTGCTCGCGGGCTTGATCGACATGATCCCCGGCGAGGTCGGCATGATCTCGGTCGATCAGGCGCTCGCCTTCGAGCGGCGCCACGGCGACCGCTTCGTGGTGCTGACCAAGCCCGGCCTCTTCTACGAGCACGTGGCGCCCAACCTCGACAATCCCATTCTGGGCGACCTCCGGGTCCGTCAGGCGCTGCTCTACGGCCTCGACCGCGCCGGCATCAGCCAGGAGATGTATGGCGGCAAACAGCCGGTCGCCGACACGCTGGTGCATCCGCTCGACTGGATCCACACCGACGACGTCCGCAAATATCCCTATGACCCCGCGCAAGCCCGCGCGCTGCTGGAGGCCGCGGGCTGGCATCCCGGCACCGACGGCATCCGGCGCAACGCGAAGGGCGAGCGGCTCTCGCTCGACCTCGCGACCACCTCGGGCAATCGCACGCGCGAGCTCCTGGAGCAGATCATGCAGAGTCAGTGGCGGGCGATCGGCGTCGAGGCGCATCTGCGCAACCAGCCCGCGCGCGTGCTGTTCGGCGAGACGCTGCGCACGCGCGCCTTCGACCTGGCGCTCTTCGGCTGGGTGAGCGCGCCCGAGAACGTGCCGCGGAGCGAGCTCAATTCCGGGGAGATCCCCAGCGCCGAGAACGGCTATCGCGGGCAGAACAACGTCGGCTACCGCAATCCCGAGATGGACACGCTCATGGACCAGATCGAGGTCACCCTCGACCGCGGCGAGCGCGAGAAGCTCTGGCACCGGCTGCAGCGGATCTATGCCGGCACTCTCCCGGACCTGCCGCTGTTCTTCCGCGCCGACACCTACGTGCTGCCCAAGTGGCTCGCGGGGCTGACGCCCACGGGCAACCTCAACACCTCGACGCTCTGGATCGAGGATTGGCGCGACATCGGCGCCGCCACTCAGTAGAGAGGTGCCGCGATGCCCTCGCCCGCGAAGGCGCGCTCAACGGCGGGCCGCGCCGCCACCGCTTCCAGGAGCCGGCCGAGCCTCGGCAAGGTCCGCGCGGGACGGGCGAAACCGCGGCTCCAGCGCGCGAGCATCAGCAGATAGGGATCGGCCGCGCTGTAGCGCTTGCCGAGGAGGTAGGGACCCTCGGCGCCGAGGCTCTGCTCGATGCTGTCGAACATCGAGCCCAGATGCTGCTCGGCGTGGCGCTTCAGGTCCGCCGTACCCGCCGCACCGGAGGCCCAGTCCTCCGAGTGGTAATAGAGGACCATCTCGGCCTGGACGGTGTTGGTGAGATAGACGATCCATTTGTAGAAATGCGCGCGCTCGGACGTCCCGAGCTCCGGTGCGAGCCGCGCCTCCGGGTGGCGGTCGACCAGATGCAGGCAGATCGCCGCCGTCTCGTAGAGCACGAGGTCGCCATCCACCAGAGTCGGAACCCGGCCGTGCGGATTGAGCTTGAGGTACTCCGGCGATCTCTGCTGCTGGCGCTCGCGGTCGACCAGCACCAGCTCGTACTTGGCGCCGATCTCCTCCAGCACCATGTGCGGCACCAGATTGGCGTTGCCGGGATAGTAGTAGAGCTTGTACATGCGCGCGGGCTCCTTCCATCGGTGGTCACTCCAGTTTAACAGCCCCTCTCCGCCGCGATAGCGGGGGAGAGGGTGGGGCCCGATCGCTCATCAGAGCGATCGGGAGGGTGAGGTGGGGCGGCGATGGTTGCAGCTATGTCTCCGACGGTGATTCATTCTCGGATGGCGCAGCCCCACCTCACCCGGCCGCCGCTTTCGCGGCGGAGAGGATGGCGCGCGGATTTTGTTCAGCGAGACTCAACACGCGCATGCTCAACTGCGGCCCGCGTGGGCGAGTTCGGTGTGTGTCTGGGCGGGGATCGGCTCCACAGAACCGGTGCCCTAAAATTCATAGCCAATTTATTCAATGGAATCACGATGGAACCCGGGAGGAGGATGGACGGAAAAACCCAATCGAAAGCGAATTTCGGGGGGATGGACAGGGCGCGGCGCTATTGGGAGAACCGGGGCATGACCGAGGCACCCGCTACACGCCCGCCATGACCAGTCACATCCTGCGGCGGCTGCTGGAGTCCGTGATCGTGATCGCCGTGATGTCGTTCGTGATCTACGGGCTCATCGGGCTGATGCCGGGCGATCCGATCGATCTCATGCTGGGGTCGGACCCGCACCTGACCTCCGCCGACGTGGCGCGGCTCAAATCGCTGATGGGGATCGACCAGCCGCTCCTGAAGCGCTACGCCGCCTGGGCCAGGGCGGCGCTCTCGGGCGACCTCGGCTATTCGCGGCTCTATGTCCGGCCGGCGCTCGCGGCGCTGGCGGCGCCGCTCGGGCGGAGCGCGCTCCTGATGGGCGTGAGTTTCGTGCTGACGCTGGCGGTCGCCTTGCCGCTCGGCATTCTGGCGGCGCTCAGGCCGGGCTCGCGGCTCGACCACGCGATCAATCTCGCCTCCTTCGCCAGCATCTCGCTGCCGAGCTTCTGGATCGGGCTGATGCTGATCCTGGTGTTCGCGGCGAGCTTGGGCTGGCTCCCCGCGGGCGGCATCGCCGATGTCGGCGGCGGCGGGCTCGGCGACCGCGCGCGGCACCTGGTGCTGCCGGTCATGACCCTCACCATCGTGGGCTTCGGCACCTTCACGCGCTACATGCGCGCAGGCCTGCTCGACGTGCTCGGCCAGGACTTCATCCGCACGGCGCGCGCCAAAGGGGCGAGCGAGCGGCGGGTCATGCTGGGGCACGCGCTCAGGAACGCGATCACGACCGTGGTGACCATCGTGGCGCTCTCCTTCGGCGGCCTGTTCTCGGGCGCGCTGGTGACCGAGACGCTCTTCGCCTATCCCGGCATGGGCAAGCTCATCTACGACGCCGTGCTCGGCAACGACTACAACCTGGCGCTGGCGGCGCTGCTCCTC
>DATMMM010000250.1:0-8906 GCA_035569735.1 Allostellaceae bacterium
CCTTCGGCGGCGGCGGCGCGTCGGGGAGCTGGTGATGGAGGCACTCGGCGCCGACGATCGGGCCCGCATCCATGCCGCGAAAGCCGCGGTCGAACAGCGCACCGCGGCGGAGCTCGCAGTCGTGGTGGTGCCGGTGAGCGACCGCTATCCCTTCGTGGGTCTGGTTTGGGCAGCGGCGGCCGCGTTCGGGGTCGCCGTCATCGTGGCACTCGTGGCGCCGGACCTCGAGCCCGTCGAGGCGCTCGCCATTCAGGCCGTGGCGCTGGTCCTCTTCGCGCTGCTCTTCGACTGGATGCCGGTGCGGCTCCGGCTGGCGCCGCGCCATCTGAGACACGCGCGCGCCCGCCAGCTTGCCCATCGCGAATTCGCCGCGCATGTCGTCAGCGGCGGCGCGCATCGCAACCGCGTGCTGCTCTTCGTGTCGCTGGGCGAGCGCTATGTCGAGATCATCGCGGACCGTGGGACGCACAATATCGTGCCCGAGGGCACCTGGGACCGGATCGTGGCGGAGTTCCTGGCCAAGGTGAAGGCGGGCGCGGTGGCCGACGGCGTCCTCGCGGCGGTCGCGGCTTGCGGCCAAGTGCTGGAAACACACCACCCGCCGGCGCGCTGAGCCCGTTTTGATTTTCGCGCGATCCGTCCCAGTTTGTTCGATGCACGAGCAGGGAGGCCGAGGGATGATCGCGCGGCCTGTTCGCTTCTGGATCGGGTGCGCGCTCGCGGGAGCACTCGCGGCCCTCCCCGTGCGTGCCGCGCCGCCCGACGATCCCGATCCTGCGCTCTCGCCCTGGTTCAAGTCGCTGAGCCGCCCCTGGCGGCCGGGCTCCGGCGCGGTGATCCTGTGCTGCGACATCGCGGATTGCCGCGTCACCGACTCCCGCGAGGTCGGTGACCACTACGAGGCGCTGATCGACCAGCGCTTCCCCGGCGTCAGCGGCTGGTCCTGGCAGCCGGTGGCGCCCCACGCCGTCATCCACCACAAGGAGAACCCGACCGGCGGCGCCGTCGCGTGCTGGCACGAGGGCGTGGTGCTCTGCTTCGTGCGGGCGGAGGAGACCTGACGCCCTCTTGGCCTCATATATGCCTCCGAAACGGCGCGGCCCCCGCGCCATCTCAATGCACGGAAATCCGTCGTCGAGGCCCTGACCCCAACCCCTAGCCCAAGAGGTACGCCATGATCCGCAGGATTTGGGCCGTGCTGCTGGCCGCAGTCGGCTTCGTGATTCTGTTCCAGCTCTCCGATGTCGTGGCCCGCGGCTTGCTCTGGGTGCACGAGCAATTGGGCTTGCAAGGACAGGGGGCGGCGCCGCGCGTCGATCAATTCGTGGCGCAGCAGCCGATGGTGGGCGCGATCCTGTTCGTGGGCGGGCTCGTGCTCTGGTTCATGCCGCGAGAGGCGTGAGCCGCTCGATGAACCCCGCCATCGCCGCGAGCGCGAGCGCCTCCTGATCGCGGTGCGGCGTGTGCTTGCAGTCGGCAAGCACGAGGCGCTCGAAGCGGCCGGGGACTCCTCGCTCGATCGCATCGAGCTGTGTGAGGGTGCCGTATTCGTCGTCGGCGCCCTGGATCGCCAGCACCGGGCAGCGCACGCCCGGCAGATACTCCTCGATGCTCCAGGTGCGAAAGGCCGGATCGAGCCAGATGTCGTTCCAGCCCCAGAAGGCATGATCGGGGTCGTCGTGATAGCGCCCGAGCCGGCTGCCGAGATCGGTCGCGCGATAGGCCGCCTTCGCTTGCGCGATGCTGGCGACGGTCACGTCCTCCACGAAGACATGCGGGGCCTCGAGCACGAGCGCGCGCACGGGCCAGCGGCCGCTGCCGGCATGGATGAGCGCGATCGAGGCGCCGTCGCTGTGGCCGATCAGGATCGGGTCGGAGATGCCGAGCTCGCCGAGCAGCGCCGGCAGCACGACAAGCGCCTCCTCGTGCATGTAATCGACTTTGCGCGGTGCCTCGAGCCGATCGGACTTGCCGTAGCCGCGGCGTGAATAGACGAATGCCGAAGCGCCCGTCCGCGCCGCGAGCTGCACCGGAAAATCCCGCCAGAGCGCCACTGAGCCCAGCCCCTCGTGCAGGAACACCAGCGTCGGCGCGTCCGCATGGGTGCCGGCGATCTGCTCGACTTCGAGGCGGTGGCCTTGGACGGTGACGAAGGCCACGAGCTCAGACTCCGAGATGCTTCCGGATCAGGCCGGGCTCGGTCCGGAGCGCCGCCGCTGGGCCGGCGAAGACGGCGCGGCCCTTGACCAGGATGACGGCACGGTCGGCGATTCCCGTCATCGCCGCGTGGTTCTTGTCGACGATGACGGCGGCCATGCCGCCGGCGCGAAGGCGCCGCAGGATCGACCAGATCTCGCGGGCGATCAGCGGCGCCAGCCCCTCGGTCGCCTCGTCGAGGATCAGCAGCTCGGGATTGGTCATGAGGGCACGGCCGATGGTGAGCATCTGCTGCTCGCCGCCGGAGAGACGGGCGCCGCCGTGATCGAGCCGCTCGGCGAGGCGCGGAAATGTCTCGAGCACGCGCGCGAGCGTCCACTCCGCGCGGCCCCCGCGGCCGGGCCGCGCCGCCATCACCAGATGCTCGCGCACCGTCAGGCTCGCGAACATGCCGCGGCCCTCGGGCACCAGCGCGAGGCCGGCGCGCGCCACCGCGTGGGTCGGAGCGCTCGTCATGTCGCGGCCATCGATCAGGACGCGGCCGGACCTCGGCCGCGTCAGCCCCATCAGGCTGCGGAGCAGCGTGGTCTTGCCCATGCCGTTCCGCCCCATCAGCGCCACGGTCTCGCCGCGCCGGATCTCGAAGTCCACGCCGTGCAGGACATGGCTCGGGCCGTAGTAGGTATGGAGCCCTTCCGCGGAAACCAGGGGCGGCGCGCTCACGAGTCCGGCTCCGCGGTGCCGAGATAAGCCTGCTGCACCGCCGGGCTCTCGCGGATCGCGATCGGCGCGCCGCGCTCGAGCACGCGGCCGTTCACCATCACCGTCAACAAACGCGCCACCGAGAACACCGCGTCCATGTCGTGCTCGACCAGGAGCACGGCGTGACTCTCGGCGAGCCGCGCGATCAGCGCCACCATGCGCTGGCTTTCCTCGGCGCCCATGCCGGCGAGCGGCTCGTCGAGCAGCAGCACCTTGGGCTCGGTCGCGAGCGTCATGGCGATCTCGAGCTGGCGCTGCTCGCCATGGCTCACGCGGCCCGCCAGCCGATCCCAGGGTGCTTCGAGGCCGACCAGCCTCAAGGCGCGGGTGGCGCCCTCGATGAGGGCGGCATGATCGAGTGCGGGCCGGAAGAACCGCAGAGAGCTGGGGAGCCGCGCCTGCGCCGCCAGGCGGCAGTTCTCGAGCAGTGTGAAATCCGGAAAGATGTTGACCTTCTGATAGCTGCGCCCGATGCCGAGCCGCGCGATACGGTCGGCGGAGAGACCGGCGATCTCTCGATCCTCGAAGCGGATGGCGCCGGCGCTCGGCGCAAGGTCGCCCGAGAGCATGTTGATGAGCGTGGTCTTGCCGGCACCGTTGGGCCCGATCACCGCGTGCACCTCGCCGCGCCGCAGCTCGAGCGAGACGTCGCTCACCGCGGCAAGGCCGCCGAACTGCTTGGAAAGCCCGCTCACCCGAAGGATCGGCTCAGTCATCGGCGATCTCCGGCGCGCGGCGGCCCAGCCCAAGCGCGAACCCACCGATGCCGCGCGGCAACAGCAGCACCGCGAGGATGATGAAGATTCCCATCGGCAGCAGCCAATGCTTGTGGAAGCCGTGGAAGATCGCCTCGTCGGAGAGGAAATCCTGCAGCAGTGTGAGGGCGAAGGCGCCGAGGATCGGGCCGAAGAGGCTGCCGATGCCGCCGAGGATCACCATCATCAGGACGCTCCCCGATTCCTGCCAGCCGAAGAACTCGGGGTTGACGTAGCCGTACTGAGCTGCCTCGAGATATCCCGCGAGTCCCGCGAGCCCGCCCGCGAGCGCGAAGGCCGCGAGCTTGTAGCGGAAGACCGGATAGCCCAGAGCGCGCATGCGCTGCTCATTGGCGCGGATGCCCAGGATCACGCGACCGAAGAGCGAGCGCAGCACGGTGCGCAGCAGCGCATAGGTGCCGATCATCAGCGCGAGCACCAGATAGTAGAAGTGAACGCGGTTGCCGAGATCGAAGGGCCGCCAGCCCAGGATCGCGGCGTCGGGCTTCACGTAGATATAGGCGCCGTCGGAACCGCCGAGCACCTTCGACTGGACGGCGAAATAATAGAGCATCTGCGCGAAGGCCAAGGTCACCATGATGAAATAGACGCCGGAGGTGCGCAGGACCAGCGCGCCGATGATCAACGCAGCCATCGCTGCGACGGCGACCGCGAGCGGCAACGAGAGCCAGAGGCTCGCGGCTGTGTATTCGGGTGACAGCACCATCAGCGTGTAGGCGCCAAGACCGAAGAACGCGGCATGGCCGAAGCTGATGAGTCCCGTAAAGCCCACCAGGAGATCGAGGCTCATGGCGAAGATCGCGAAGATCATGATCTTCGCAAAGAGCTGGACATAGAAGACGTCACCCGCGATTGGATAGAGCGCGAGCGCCGCGAGTCCGATGAGCAGCAGCGCGCGCGGGATCGGCGTCGGCGAGGCCATGTCAGGCCCGCCCGAACAGACCCGCCGGCCGCCACAGCAGAACGCCGGCCATCAGCATGTAGACGGTCATGCCCGCGGCCTGCGGCGCCAGGACCTGGCCGAAGGTGTCGGCGAGGCCGATCAGGAGCGAGCCCAGGAAAGCGCCCTTGACCGAGCCGATGCCCCCGATCACCACCACGACGAAGGAGACGATGAGGATCTGGTTTCCCATGCCGGGATAAACCGAGGCGACGGGCGCCGCGATCATGCCGGCAAAGGCCGCCAGCGCCACGCCGGCGGCGAAGACGATGCGGTAGACGAGCCCGATGTCGATGCCGAGCAGCTCGACCATCTCCCGGTTGTCGGCGCCCGCGCGGATGGTCATGCCGAACCGGGTGCGCTGGATCACCAGCGCCATCAGCCCCGCCATGACGAGGCAGATCGCCGACATCAAGAGCCGGTAGACGGGGTAGGAGAGCGTGTCGGTGAGCCGGATCGAGACGTCGAACAGCGCGGGGATCGCGATGCCGTGCACGTCGTCGCCGACGAGCAGGCTGCGCATCTCCTCCATGATCAGGATCAGCCCGTAAGTCAGCAGCACCTGATAGAGGTGGTCGCGCCGATAGAGCCGCCGGAACAACAGCAGCTCCAAGCCGAGCCCGATCGCAACGCTGAGGGGAATGCCGATGAGGATCGCGAGCCAGAAATTACCGAGGAGCTCGGTCAGCGAGAACGCGATATAGGCGCCCATCATGTAGAAGCTGCCATGGGCGAGGTTGATGACGCCCATGATGCCGAAGATGAGCGTGAGCCCGCTCGCCACCAGGAAGAGCAACAGCCCGTATTGAACGCCGTTCAGGACCTGGATGAGCAGAATCGAGCCGTCGGCCATTGCACTCTTTCGTCGAGGCTGGAAGCGCCCCCTCACCCTCGCCTCGCCTCTCCCCGTCGGGGAGAGGGTTACGCAGGCCTTTCGGTTCTTGGCTTATACGCTCACGCCATCTTGCAGCCGCGCGCGGGATCGGCGAGCGCCTTGACGGCGATGCTGACGTATTTGTTTTCCAGCCCCTCCGCTTTACGCAGATAGATGTCCTGGATGGGGTTGTGCGCCTTGGAGAGCGTGAACTTGCCGCGCGGGCTGTCGATGGTGGTCTTCTCCATGGCGGCGACGAGCGCGTCGCGCGCGCCGACATCGCCCTTGACCGCGCCGAGCCCGGCGACCAGGAGCTGGCCCGTGTCGTAACCCTGCACCGCGTAGACGTCGGCCTCGCGGTTGGCCGCGCTCTTGAAGGCGGCGCGGAAGCTCTTGTCCTTCGGAATGTCGAGGCCGTCGGCGTAATGCAGCGTGGTCTCGAGCCCTTGCGCGGATTCGCCCTGGGCCTGGAGCGTGCCGTCGGTGAGGAAGCCGGGACCCACCAGGGGAATGCTCTTGCGCAGGCCCGCCGCGTAGTAGTCCTTGACGAAGCTCACGGCCCCGCCGCCGGCGAAGAAGGTGTAGACGACGTCGGGCTTGATCGACGCGATCTGCGTCAGCAGGGCCTGGAACTCGACCTGCGGGAAGGGCAGATAGAGCTCGCTCTCCAGCTTGCCGCCGCCGGCCTCGAAGCCCTCCTTGAAGCCGCCGGTCGATTCCTTGCCCGCGGCATAGTCCCAGCTGATGGCGACGGCGCGCTTCTGGCCGCGCTCGGCTGCGACCTTGCCCATCGCGAAAGCCGGCTGCCAGTTGGAGAACGAGGTGCGGAAGATGTTGGGCGCGCAGAGTGGGCCGGTCGCCGCGCCGACGCCCGCGTTGGGGATCACCAGCAGTGTGTTGTTGTCGGCGGCGACCTTGACCATGGCGGCCGCGACGCCGGAATGGACGGTGCCGATAAGGATATCGACCTTGTCGCGGGTGACGAGCTTGGTGGCGTTCTCCGTCGCCTTGGCGGGCTCGGATTCATCGTCGACCACGGCGTATTCGATCTCGCGGCCGCCCAACTTGCCGCCGGCCTCGGCGATGGCGAGCCTGAGCGCGTCGTCGATGTTCTTGCCCAGCGCCGCGTAGGTGCCGGTATAGGGCAGCATGAGTCCGAGCTTGATCTTGACGGCCTGCCCGATGGCGAAGCGCGCCGGCAGAGCGGCGACGCCCGCTGACGCCGCGATCGCCTTGAGCACGCGGCGGCGGCTGTGATGAAGGGTCATGATGCTGGCCTCCCTATCTCGGTTTTCCCGTTGACTCTCTATGCGCGCGCAGCTTGAAGCGCTGGATCTTGCCGGTGGCTGTCTTCGGAAGCTCGTCGATGAACTCGATCCAGCGCGGGTATTTGTAGGGTGCGAGCCGCGCCTTCACGTGCGCCTGCAGCGCGTCCGCGAGCGCCGCGTCGGGCCGGACGCCCAGCTTCACCACGACATAAGCGCGCGGCTTGATGAGTTTCTGTTCGTCGGGCTCGCCGACCACCGCGGCTTCCAGTACCGCCTCATGCGTCAGCAATGCCGCTTCCACCTCGAAGGGCGAGACGTAGATGCCGCCGACCTTGAGCATGTCGTCGGTGCGGCCGCAATAGGTGAAATAGCCGTCGGCGTCCTGGACGTATTTATCGCCGCTGCGCGTCCAGGGCCCGAGGAAGGTCGCGCGCGAGCGCTCGCGCTGGTTCCAATAGAAGGGCGCGCTGGTGGGCCCGGAGATCTGCAGCTCGCCGATCTCACCCACCGCCGCGGGATTGCCGTCGTCGCCGACCAGCCGGATCTCGTAGCCCGGCACCGGTTTGCCCGTCGTGCCGTAGCGGACGTCGCCGGGCCGGTTCGACAGGAATATGTGCAGCATCTCCGTCGAGCCGATGCCGTCGAGGATCTCCACGCCCATGCGCTCGGTCCAGCGCCGGCCGATCTCCTCGGGGAGCGCCTCGCCCGCTGAGACACAGCGGCGCAGCACCAGCTCCTCGCGCTCGGGCAGATCGGGATAGGCCAGGAGCGCCGCATAGAGCGTCGGCACGGCATAGAAGATGGTCGGCTGCTCCGATTTCAGGATGCGGGAGACGCCGGCGGGCGTCGGCCGCTCCGGCAGCAGCACCGCGCTGGCGCCCACCGCCATCGGGAAGGTCAGCGCATTGCCGAGCCCGTAGGCGAAGAACAGCTTCGCCGCGGAGTAGACCGTGTCGCTCTCGGTTATCCCGAGGATCGGCTTGGCGTAGAGCTCGGCGGTGAGGATCAAATGCGAGTGCAGATGCACGGCACCCTTGGGCGTGCCGGTCGAGCCCGAGGAATAAAGCCAGAAGCAGATGTCGTCGGCTCTGGTGGGCGCGGCATCGGCGCGTGGCTCGGCCTTGGCGAGGAGATCATCGAAGCGCGCATGGCCATGGCCACCGGCGCCGGAGACGATCACATGGCGGAGCGCCGGTTGATCCGCGAGCACGCCCGCTACCTTGTCATAGAGCGCTTCGGAGACGATGAGCGCGCGGGCGCGGCTGTCGCGCAGCATGAAATCGTAATCGGCGGAGATCAGCAGCGTGTTCACAGGCACCGGCACGATCCCGGCCTTGATCGCGCCCAGGAACGCCACGGGGAAATCGACGGTGTCGAGCAGGACCAGCAGGAGGCGCTGCTCGGGCTCGAGGCCGAGCGAGCGCAGGGCGTTGGCGCAGCGGTCGACCCGCTCGGCGAGCGCGCCATAGGTGAGGCTCGCCTGCCCATCGCGGAATGCGATTTTCTCCGCGCGGGCCCCTTTCAGGTTGCGCTCGATGAGATCGACCGCGGCGTTGTAGTCCCGCGGAACCGTCACCCGCGGCGCCTCCCCGACCGGAGCCGTGGTCATGCGCCTTCCCCTCTATGTGCGGCCGATTGCCTCGGCCTGTCGCGGAGTCTCGCCGCGCGACACACGGCCGTCAACGGCGGCTCACGCCGGCACCGGCTTGGCGCTGCGGGCGCCGCGCGGCTTGAAGCTGAGCGCCCGCTTCTCGACCAGGTGCCAGGACAGGAACGCGACCGCGGCCGTGGCGACCATGGAGATCAGGAACAGCTCCCACCAGCTGGCGCCGGGCCGGAGGTAGGAGACGGTCTGCTCCACCGGCCAGCCGTAGATATAGAGACCATAGGAGAGATCGCCGAAACGCGCGGCGGGGATCACCGGCAGGCTTGGATGCAGCGCCAGGTAAAGTGCGAGATAGCAGCCGAACACCGCGAACATGGGTATGAAGGATTGCAGCGGCACGCTGGCGACGACGCCGAGGACCGCCAGCAGCGCCAGCCGGCCGTTGAAGATGCCGCGGTCCCTGAGCTTGTAGAGCGCCATGCCCGTCACGAAGAACGCCAGCATCCAGCCGACGCCGCCGATG
>DATMMM010000251.1:0-12491 GCA_035569735.1 Allostellaceae bacterium
GGTCGCAGTCAAGGGCCGATACCCTCTAACCAACGGAAGCTTAAGTATTTATACGGGTTCAGGCGGGGGTGCCCACGTCGCCGCGGCGGTCGGAATAGATGTAGAGGGGCTGGGCACGGCCCTCCGCCACCTCTTTGTTGATCACGATTCCCGTGACGCCGTCGAGGCCAGGCAGCTCGAACATCGGCTCGAGCAGGATCGCCTCCATGATGGAGCGCAGCCCGCGAGCGCCGGTTTTCCGGTTGA
Organism: Allostellaceae bacterium; assembly: GCA_035569735.1. Classification (GTDB taxonomy): domain Bacteria; phylum Pseudomonadota; class Alphaproteobacteria; order ATCC43930; family CGMCC-115725; genus DASZHJ01. Next base: position 247 of record DATMMM010000251.1, read on the forward strand.
TGGCCTTCTTGGCGATGGTGCGCATCGCCTCGTCGTTGAACTCCAGGCGCACATCTTCCATCTCGAACAACCGCTGGTACTGCTTGACCAGCGCGTTCTTCGGTTTGGTGAGGATGTCGACCAGCGAGTCCTCGTCGAGGTCGTCGAGCGTCGCCACCACCGGGAGCCGGCCCACGAATTCGGGGATCAAGCCGAATTTGAGGAGATCCTCGGGCTCGAGGTCCTTGAGGATCTCGCCGGTCTTGCGCTCCTCGGGTCCGCGCACCTCGGCGCCGAAGCCGATCGAGCTGCCCTGCCGGCGCTGCGAGATGATCTTCTCCAGCCCCGCGAACGCGCCGCCGCAGATGAACAGAATGTTAGTCGTGTCGACCTGCAGGAATTCCTGCTGCGGATGCTTGCGGCCGCCCTGCGGAGGCACCGAGGCGATGGTGCCCTCCATGATCTTGAGCAACGCCTGCTGCACGCCCTCACCGGAGACGTCGCGGGTGATCGAGGGGTTGTCCGACTTGCGGCTGATCTTGTCGACCTCGTCGATGTAGACGATGCCGCGCTGCGCGCGCTCGACGTTGTAGTCGGCCGACTGCAGCAGCTTCAAGATGATGTTCTCGACGTCCTCGCCGACGTAGCCCGCCTCGGTCAGCGTGGTGGCGTCCGCCATGGTGAAGGGCACGTCGATGATGCGCGCCAGGGTCTGCGCCAGCAGAGTCTTGCCGGAGCCGGTCGGACCCACCAGAAGGATGTTCGACTTCGCCAGCTCGACGTCGTTGTTCTTGGCGCCGTGAGCGAGGCGCTTGTAGTGGTTGTGGACGGCAACCGAGAGCACGCGCTTGGCGTGGCCTTGGCCGATCACGTAGTCGTCGAGGACTTTGCAGATGTCCTTGGGCGAGGGCACACCGTCGCGCGACTTGACCAGCGTGGTCTTATGCTCCTCACGGATAATATCCATGCAGAGCTCGACGCACTCGTCGCAAATGAAGACGGTCGGCCCGGCGATCAGCTTGCGGACCTCATGCTGGCTCTTGCCGCAGAACGAGCAGTAGAGTGTATTCTTCGAGTCGCCGCCGCCGGCTTTGGTCATGACCGCTCCGTCAACAACCGAGGCACCCCTCGGTCCCCGCAGGCCTTAACACAGATACTACGGCCACACCGGCCCCTTTCGCAAACGGGCGACGCGGCGCCTGCCAGACAATTCAACAATATCTACGCGCTGGCAATCAATAACTAGTTAAAAAAGCGTTTTAGTGGGCCTGCCCTAAACCCCGGAAGGCGAGGACTTCTGATCCTCGCGCGGAGGCCGGTTCACCACGACATCGTCGATCAGGCCGAACTCCTGGGCCTCCTTGGGGGACAGGAACTTGTCGCGCTCCACCGCCGCCTCGATGGCATCGAGTGCCTTGCCGGTGTGATGGACATAGATTTGGTTAAGCCGGGAGCGCAGGGTCAGGATCTCGCGCGCCTGGATCTCGATGTCGCTCGCCTGGCCCTGAGCGCCGCCCGAGGGTTGGTGAATCATGATGCGCGCGTTGGGTAGCGAATAGCGCTTGCCCTTGGCGCCCGCCGCCAGCAGCAGCGAGCCCATGGAAGCCGCCTGGCCGATGCAGACCGTGGAGACGTCCGGCCGCACGTATTGGATCGTGTCGTAAATGGCGAGACCCGAGCTCACCACACCTCCGGGGGAGTTGATATAGAGGCTGATATCCTTGTTCGGATTCTCCGACTCCAGATAGAGCAGCTGAGCGCAGATCAGACTCGCCACCGCGTCGTTGATCGGCCCGACCAGGAAAATGATGCGCTGCTTCAGCAGCAGCGAGTAGATGTCGTAAGCGCGCTCGCCGCGGTTGGTCTGCTCGACCACCATCGGCACCAGCGTGTTCATGTGCGGCTCGAAGGGTGTGTGCATCGCGCGGGCTCGTGTGTCTCCGTTAATGGATCCTGCTCTCTAGCTCTTCTTCTTGGCGCGCGCCTTCTTGGGCGCTGCTTTCGTCTCGCCTCCCTCCGCCGCCGACTCGGCCTGCTCAGTCTCGGCGCTCGCCTGGGCCTTGTTGTTGGGTTTCTCCGCGACTTCGGCGTCCTTATCTTCCGCGGCCTCGTCCTCGTCGTCCTTCAGCAACTCGCTCACGGGCACGCGCCGCTCGGTCACCTCGGCCCTTTCGAGGATGAAATCGATCACCTTGTCCTCGAACATCGGCGCGCGCAGCTGGTCGATCGCCTCCGGGTGATTGCGGTAATACTCGATCACCCGTCGCTCCTGGCCCGGGAACTGCCGCGCCCGCTCGGTAAGCGCCCGGTTGATCTCCTCCGGGGTCACGCTAATGTTGTGATTGCGGCCGACCTCTGCAAGGAGCAGGCCCAGCCGCACGCGCCGCTCGGCAATCGCGCGGTATTCGGCCTTGAGCTCCTCCTCGTTGATGGGTTCCTCGGGCTCGGCACTGCCGGCCGCCTTTTGGCGCTCCCGCTCCTGCTCGAACTGGCGCCAGATCGCGCCGAATTCGATCTCGACCATGCCCTGCGGCACCGCGAACTCGTGGCGCTCGGCCAAGCGGTCGAGCAGCGTGCGCTTCAGGCGCTGGCGCGCCAGGTCCTCGTAGTTGCGCTCGATCTGCTCGCTGACCGACTGACGGAGCTCGTCGAGCTTCTCCATGCCGATGGCCTGCGCCAGGCTGTCGTCGAGGGGTTGCGGCTGCAGAGCGCGGACCTCCCTCACCTTGACCTCGAAGCTGGCGGGTTTGCCGGCGAGATCGGCGGCACCATAGCCGGCCGGGAAGGTCACGGAGACCGTGCGCGTCTCGCCCGCCTTGGCGCCCACCACCTGATCCTCGAAGCCCGGAATGAACGAGTTGGTGCCGAGCTCGAGCGAGTAGCCCTCGGCACTGCCGCCCGGAAACTCCTGGCCGTCGATGCTGCCCTTGAAGTCGATCACCACGATGTCGCCGGTCTCTGCCGCGCGCTCCACCACCTCGCTCTTGCGCTGCTGGCGCGCCACGCGCTCGAGCGCCGCCTGGACCTCGTCCTCCGGCACCTCCGGCCGCAGGCGCTCGAGCTTGAGCTCGGCGAAATCCATGGGCTGAATTTCCGGCAATACCTCGACCGCGAGCTTGAACTCGAGGTCGGTGCCCTCGTTGAAGGCGACGATCTCGACCTTGGGCTGCAAGGCGGGCCGCAGGTTCTGCTCGCGCAAGGCTTCGCCGGAGGTGTCGTTGAGCGCGCGCTCGAGGACCTCGCTCATGACCGCGGAGCCATAGCGCTTCCGGAGCACGGTCATCGGGACCTTGCCGGGGCGGAAGCCGGGCAGACGGACGGTGCGGCCGATCTCGGTAAGCCGGCTCGTCATGCGCTGCTCGATGTCGGCGGCGGGAATCACCACCTTGAACTCGCGCTTCAATCCCTCGGTCGTGGTCTCGGTGATTTGCATGGCAGGCCGGCCTGGTTTTCTTGGCTGATTGGGGGCTCCGAGCGCGGCGCAGCTCGGGTCAGATCGGTTTGGTGCGGGCGGAGGGATTTGAACCCCCACGACTCGCGTCGCTGGAACCTAAATCCAGTGCGTCTACCAATTCCGCCACGCCCGCGACACGCCCCCGAGACCCGCGCTCAGGGGGCGGCTTCATAGCACGGGACGAGCGGCCGGGAATAGCCCTTCGGGCCCCGCCTGCCAGGGGCTTAACCCCGGCTCAGGCAGGCACGCGCCACGGCATCCAGGATCGCGTCGCCGTCGAGACGGTAAACCCGGTAAAGGTCCGGAATATCGCCGGATTGGCCGAAGTGCTCGACGCCCAGCGGCTGTACCCGGTGCCGGCTCACGGCGCCGAGCCAGGAGAGCGTCGCCGGATGCCCGTCGAGCACCGTGACGAGCGCGGCGTCGGTGGCGAGCGGCTGCAGCAGGCGCTCGATGTGCGAGCGGGCGCCCGCCCTCTTGGCCTCCAGCCAGTTCCCATGGAGCCGGTCGGCGGAGGTGACCACCAGCAAGCCGGCGCCGGGAATGTCCTCAAGGATCTCGCGATGGGCCGCGATCGCCTCCGGCACCACGGCGCCCTGGCAGACGATGGCGAGTTCGGCGCCAGGCGCGGGCGGCGAGAGCCAATAGCCGCCCTCGACAATCGCCTCTTGCAGCTCCGCGGTCATCGTCCGCCTCGACTGCTCGACCGGCCGCGTGGAGAGACGGAGGTAGACCGCGCCGCCCTCCGCCGCCTGCATGTGCTCGAAGCCCCAGCGCATGAGCACGGCGAGCTCGTCGACGAAGGCCGGCTCGAAGGCGGTGAGGCCGTCTTGCGCCATGCCGATGAGCGGCGTGCCGATGGATTGATGCGCGCCGCCCTCCGGCGCCAGCGTGATGCCGGAGGGCGTCGCCACCAGCATGAAGCGCGCGTTCTGGTAGCAGGCATAGTTGAGCGCATCGAGCCCGCGCGCGATGAAGGGATCGTAGAGCGTGCCGATCGGCAGCAGGCGCGCGCCGAAGATCGGCTCGGCAAGCCCGAGCGCCGCCATCAGGATGAAAAAATTGTTCTCGGCGATGCCGAGCTCGATGTGCTGGCCAGCGTGGGACATCTGCCAGCGCTGGGCCGAGACCACCTTCTCCTCGCGGAACACGTCGGAGCGCTCGTGGCGGTCGAAGAGCCCGCGGCGGTTCACCCAGCCGCCGAGGTTGGTGGAGACGGTCACATCGGGCGACGAGGTCACGATGTGCCGCGCGAGCGCGCTGTCGCCGGCCGCGAGATCGCTCAGGATCCGGCCGAAGCCCTCTTGTGTCGATTGCCGCTGGGAGGCTGGCACGGGCAGGCTCGCGGGCACCGGCACGGCCGGAGCCTTGAGGCGCCGCGCGCCACGCGCGGCAAAGGGCACGGTCTCGAGAAAGGCCTCGATCTCGCCCTCCGACGCCTCGAGCCCCGCGAACCGGTCCCATTCCGATCCCGCCGGCACCCTCATGCTCTGCTGGAACACCGCCATCTGGCTCTCGTTCATCAGCCCGGCGTGGTTGTCCTTGTGGCCCGCGAAGGGCAGGCCGATGCCCTTGATCGTGTAGGCGATGAAGCAGGTGGGCCGGTCGTCCTCGATGGCGTGGAAGGCCTCCAGCACCGAGCTCATGTCGTGGCCCGCGAGATTGGTCATGACCTCGTGCAGGCGCTGGTCGTCATGCTCGGCCAGAAATGCGCGGATTCCCGCGAGATGCCCGAGATCGCCCGTGAGGTGCTTGCGCCAGCCCTCGCCGCCCTTGTAGACGAGCGCCGAGTAGAGCGAGTTCGGGCAGGCGTCGATCCAGTCGCGCAACGCCTCGCCATCGGGTCCGGCGAAAACGCGCTCCAGCTTCTTGCCGTATTTGAGGGTCACCACGCGCCAGCCCATGTTCTGGAACAGCTGGTCGATGTGGGAGTAGAGCCGGTCGGAGACGACGGCATCGAGGCTCTGGCGGTTGTAATCGATCACCCACCAGAGGTTCCGAACGTCGTGCTTCCAGCCTTCGAGCAGCGCCTCGAAGATGTTGCCCTCGTCGAGCTCGGCGTCGCCCACCACCGCCACCATTCGGCCGGCCGGCGAGCCGGCATCGGCGAGGCCTTTGAGCCGCACGTAGTCTTGCACCAGCGCCGCAAAGCTGGTGAGCGCCACACCAAGCCCGACCGAGCCCGTGGAGAAATCGACGTCATCCGTGTCCTTGGTGCGCGAGGGGTAGGATTGCGCGCCGCCCAGGGCGCGGAAGCCCTGGAGGTTCTCCAAGCTCTGCTGCCCCAGCATGTACTGGATCGCGTGGAACACCGGGCTCGCATGCGGCTTCACCGCGACGCGGTCCTGGGGCCGCAGCACGTCGAAATAAAGCGCGGTCATCAGGGTCGCGACCGAGGCGCTCGAGGCCTGGTGCCCGCCTACTTTGACGCCGTCGCGGTTCGCGCGGATGTGGTTGGCGTGGTGGATCGTCCAGGACGACAGCCACAGCACCTTGCGCTCGAGCTCCAGCAGAAGCCGCTGCCGGTCGGCGGCGCCGAGAGCGTTGGGCAAAACTGTAACCGCCTGTCCCGTCTTCGACACGGCCATGCCGAGTTTCCTCCTCGGGCGAGACTGTGCGATCAAACGCGGCGATTGGGAAGAGCCGGGAGATAGGGCCTCTATCGAGCGCGCCGGGCCCGCGCGGAGAGAGTATTACCGCGCCCCACTCTGGGTGCGATCGGCTCGATTTTCGCGACGTGCGCCTCGAGCCAGGCGCGTCCCCGACCGCTCAGCACGACCCGCGAGCGACCCGTCAATCGCCCGCCGGCGGTCTCGAACTCGATCAGGCCCTCACTGAGAGCATCTTCCCAGGCGCAGGTGGTGGGGCAGGTGCTGCGCCATGCCTGTCTCGCTTCCGAGTAGATGCGCGGGCGAGACTCGATCCAGGCGAGGAACTGAAGCGTCAGCAAGCTCACGGGATGGGGCGTCGTCTTCCCCTCCATCGGAGATCACGGCGCCAACGAGTATAGAGCGCAGCCGGACGTCCGGCCACGAGCGCGTGATCAGACCACCCGCTCGCAATAGGCTTCGCAGAAGGCACGCACCGCCAGGATGCGCATGCCGCCTTCGAGGCGTCCGGACTCCACGTGGTCGAAGGCCACGTTGAATCGGACATGGGGAATGCCGACGGGGTCTGCACAGAGCGTCAGCACGGTTGCGGTCTCGGCCACGCGGTCGCGGCGCGGCCGGCGATAACTGTCGCCCGGTTTGAGCTCGGGGATTTGCTCCGATGCGATCGGGCGGCGAAAGAAGGAGAGGGACATCGATATATTGCCCATGGCCGATCCTGAGCCACAGCCTGCGGTCGGTATTGCAAATAAACCGTTAACGCAATTGCCGAGGACGAAGAAATTGCCGGGCTTTTTGCGCGAATACGGGGCGTCGCTCCTTAGCGAGAGCGGGAGGCGTTCTGGAGCCGCGCCAGCGTCTTGACGGCGCTCGAAGCCGCGACGCGGGCCTCGCCCGTATAGGCCTCGTGATTGCCCTCCACTTCCGCAAGCCGGTAGAGGTAGTTGACCATGATACCCGCGGATTGCTGCAGGCCCTTTGGCGAGAGATCAGCGAGCCAATTCAGGCGCTCGACCCGGGCACCATTGGTGAGGTGGAAGTGCTCGACCAGATCGAGCGCCCGCCCCTGCGCGCCCTTCTCGGCCAACAGGTAGCGCGCGCAGAGCCGCATGAGGGGCACTCGCATGGCCTCCGCGACCTCCGGGTCCGCGTGCCAGCCCGTCTGGGCCAGCAGGCCCGCCAGCCCCCCGGCGCCCCCGCCGCCCGGCAGTGCCGCCAGAGCCTCTTGCTCCGTCGGCAGCAGCAACTCGGCCTCTTGCTTTGCAAGCCGCGCGTCGAGCCAGGCGCGAAAGCCCGGGATCGGCGAGAGCGTCGCGAAGGTCTTGAGCTGTGGCAGCTCGGCCGCGAGATCGTCGGCGACCCGCTTGATCAGGAAATTCCCGAAGCTGATGCCGGCAAGGCCCCGCTGGCAATTGGAGATCGAATAGAAGATCGCGGTATCGGCCTCGCGCGGATTCTCCACCGGCGCGCTCTCGTCGAGCAGCGTCTGGATGCTGCTGGAAATGCCCTTCACCAGGGCGACCTCGACGAAGATCAGGGGCTCCTCGGGCATGCGCGGATGAAAGAACGCCAGGCAGCGCCGGTCGGCTTCCAGCCGGTGCTTGAGATCGGCCCAGGAGCGTATCTCGTGCACGGCCTCGTAGGCCGTCAGCTTTTCCAGGAGCGCCGCCGGCGAGTTCCAGGTGATGCGCTTCAGCTCCAGAAACCCGATATCGAACCAGCTGCGCAGGAGCGCCCGCAGATCGCGCTCGAGCCCGGCGAGCGCGCGGTCGCCGCGTGCCAGCGCCATCATCTCCGCGCGCATATCGACCAGAAACTTGACGCCCTCGGGCAGCGCATTGAACTGCGTCAGCAACCGACGGCGGGGTGCCTCCAGCGCGGCGCGCAACGCCTCCTCGGCGGACTCCTTGTCGCGCTGCGCGCCCGCCGCCAGGAACCCATTTGCGGCTTGCGCGATCGCTGCGCGGTCGACGTCGAACTCCTCGGCGAGCAGGTGAAGAAAGCGCTCTCGCCCATCCGCATTGAGCCCAAGATAGGTCCGGCCGAGCTCTGCTGCCCGCGCCCTTGCCGCGACCTCGCCGCCGCGGCCATCGAGGCAGGCGCGCAGCTGCTCGCGCACGCGCTCCATATCGTCGGTGGTGAGCTCCGGCCGCATGGGCGCGGCAGCGCCGCGTGTCTGGCCCGCGATGTCGCGCCAGGCCGCTCGCAAGCGACCGATGGTGCGATCCATCACCGTGTCAAAGAAGCCGATGGTGGTCCGCTCGCTCATGGTGCCTCCCGATAGAGGCGATCGGTGACCGTGGCAAGTAGGCCGCTCTCGGCCGCGAGTCCTTTGAGCCCGCGCAAGACGCCCCGCAGCACAGCCAGGAGATCCTCGGCAACGAGGCCGGGTCCGACCGCCTGGCCCGCCTCGCCATGCAACCAAACGGCAGCGGCGGCGGCATCGAAGGCGTCCAGACCCTGAGCGATGAGCCCCGTGACCATGCCCGCCAGCACATCGCCGGTGCCGCCGCTCGCGAGGTCTGGTGGCGCGTTCGCATTGATGATCGCGCGCCCGTCCGGCGCCGCGATCACGGTGTCGGGACCCTTGAGAACGATCACGCTGCGGCTCGATGCCGCAGCCGCGCGAGCGCGCGTGAGCTTGTCGCCCGCGATCGAGAACAGCCGGGCGAACTCGCCCTCATGCGGCGTGAGCACGGCCGGGCCTGCGATCGCGCCGATGAGCGCCGCGGGCGCATCGGCGAACACCGTCAGGGCGTCCGCGTCGAGCACGACACTTCGCCGCGTGGCGAGTGCCGCCAGCACCGTCTCGCGGAGAGCCAAGGTGGTGCCGCCGCCTGGTCCCAGCAGGATCACGTTCCGGCGGGCATCCTCGAGCAGCGCCTTGAAGTCCTCGATGCCGCCGATGCTGCGCACGATCACGCCGGTGAGCGAGGTCGCATAGATCGGCCAGACCGCGTGGGGTGCCGCGAGGGTAACCAGACCGGCGCCCAATCGCGCCGCGGCCCGCGCCGCCAGTCTCGCGGCACCCGTCATGGTCTCACCGCCCGCCACCAGCGCATGACCGCGCCGGTATTTATGATCCTCGAGCTTGGGCCAGGGATACCGATGGAGCCAGAGCGTGGGGCCGTTCTCCCAGGTCGTGGGCGCAATCTCGGCGAGTGCAGCCGCGGGAATACCGATGTCGGCAACCACCGTGTCGCCGCAGAGCCGGCGGCCCGGCAGCAATAGATGCCCCGGTTTCTTGCGGAAGAAAGTGACGGTGAGGTCAGCCCCCGCCGCGACGCCGCGCACCGCGCCGGTCGCTCCATCCACCCCGCTGGGGATATCGACCGCCGTCACAGGAATTCCGGAGGCGGCAACGGCGGCCAGCGTCTCGGCCGCGACGCCCGTCACGGGGCGCGCGAGACCCGCGCCGATGATCGCATCGACGAAGAGCTCGGCATTGCCGATCTCGCGCGGCGACAGCGCGCCGATGGGGCCAGCCCAGCGCGCGACATGATGAGCCGCGGCGCCCTTGAGCGAAGCGCGCTCGCCCAGCAGCGCCACCCGGACTGGCCAGCCCGCCTCCCGCAGCGCGCGCGCCGCCACGAAACCATCGCCACCGTTGTTGCCGGGTCCACACGCGACGAGCACTTTGCAGGGTGGCCAACGCGCGGTGATGGCGGCCGCCACCGCCTCGCCGGCCGCCAGCATGAGCGCCTCCGTGCTCCGGCCCGAGGCGAGCGCAAACGCGTCCGCCCGCGCCATCTCCTCGGGCGAGAGCAGCGCAAGCCTGTCGCGATCAGGCGCGGGAGAGCGGTCGGGCATGCCGACACTCTATCCCGCCCGTCCGGCGCTCGCGACTAGCGAGCGCCGGACTCCGGCATCGGTCCCTCGGAGATCACCGCGTGCGGCGCCTGTCCGATCCTAGGGACACTTCTCCACCTTCGGATCGCACTTCGGATTGGCGTTCTTGTTGCCGCCCTGCTGCGGCGGTGGGGGTGGCGGCGGCTTGGGAGCGTTGACTTGCCCTCGGTTGACGTTCGGCTGTGCGCCGCCCTGCGGCTGTCCGCCACCGGCACCCGTCGCCGGGGTGACGGGCCTGGGTCCCGGAGCCGGGCCACCCGGCGCGTTGCCGCCTTTATTGAGGTTGTTGCTCGGGTTCGTGCCGGTCCCGGGGCCGGTCGCCGGCGTGAACCGGTTATTGGGCCCGGGCGCAGCTGCGCCCCTGTTGCCCGGCCCAGGGCCGGCGCCTGCGTTCGGGTTGGCGTTGGGGTTGGTTCCCGTTCCGGCGCCTGCCGGTGGCGTGAACCGATTATTGGGACCAGGCGCAGCCGCGCCCCTGTTACCCGGCCCAGGGCCGGCGCCGGGGCCCGCATTCGGATTGGCGTTCGGGTTGGTTCCTGTCCCGGGCCCTGCCGATGGCGTGAACCGATTGTTGGGACCTGGCGCGCCAGCCCCTTTGTTGCCTGACCCAACGCCGGCGCCGGTGCCCGCATTCGGGTTGGCGTTCGGATTGGTTCCCGTCCCCGGCCCTGCCGATGGCGTGAGCCGATTGTTGGGACCGGGCGCGCCTGTCCCCTGGTTGCCCGTATTGGGGTTGGTGTTCGTGTTCGTACCTGTCCCCGCGCCCGCAGCAGGCGAGAAGCGATTGTTCGGGCCGGGCGCGCCGCTCGCTCTGTTGCCTGGCGCGGCGCCGGTGGCCGCATTCGGGTTGGCGTTCGGGTTGGTTCCCGTCCCGGGCCCCGCCGATGGCGTGAACCGACCGTTCGGACCGGGGGCAGCCGTCCCCTGGTTGCCCGTGTTGGTATTGGTGTTCGTGCCCGTCCCCGCGCCTGCGGCCGGCGAGAAGCGATTGTTGGGACCAGGCGCGCTCGTCCCCTGGCTGCCCTTATTCGTATTCGGATTGGTGCCTGTTCCTGCACCGGCGGCGGGCGCGAAGCGATTGTTGGGAGCGGGCGCACCCGCCCCCTGGTTACCCGTGTTCGTATTCGGATTGGTGCCTGTCCCCGCACCGGCGGCGGGTGAGAAGCGATTGTTGGGACCGGGCGCGCCCGTCCCTCTGTTGCCGGTGTTGGCGTTCGTATTGGTGCCGGTGCCCGCGCCGGCCGTCGGCGTGGAAATCTTCGGACCGGGCGCGGTTGGCCCTCCGGTGGCCGAGGGCGTCGTGGTCAACGGCTTGATGAGCGCCGCCGGCACAGGCTTCGCCTGGACCTGGGGGCCCGGCGCGGGCGGGCGCGCATGCTGTTGACCAGCGCCGGTGTTGCCGCCGAGGGCCTGCACGACCGTGGGCCCGGCGCCCACAGTGGCCAGGGTCGGCTTGACCTGCGGCTGGCTGTTGACGGTCGCCGTGCTCAGCGCGTTCGGCGGGACCTTGACCGCCGCCGTTGCGATGTGGGTGGAGCTCGACATCGCCTCCGGCCGGACCACGGTGGTCGCTGACGCGTTCACGAACCGCGCGGCGTTCCCGCCGCTGTTGTAGGTATTGATGTTATTGATCGTGATGTTGTTGACGTTGGTGACGTTGGTGACATTGACGTTACGGATGTAGTTGATGCTCCCCCCATAGGGCGGCACGTAGACCTCGCGCGGTCCGAGCGGGACCCAGCCCACCACCGGGCCGACGCCGATACTGACGGCGAGACCGCCGCCGCCGACGAAGGCGACCAGCGCCGGTGCATAGACCGGCCGCTCCCTTCTTTCTCCGGGGATCCACCCCCAGCGCCCGCGAATTTCCGCCCAGCGGCCGTAATGAAATGGCGCGAAGCCCCAGGGCGCGTCGTCGATCCAGGTCCATCCCCAAGGAGGCACGAAGCCCCAGTGACCGTAGCGATAGGGCGCCCAACCCGCCTCGACCGGCGGATACCAAACCGGACCGTCCGGTGCGCGATCCCAGTTTCCCTGACCGGCGAGGTCGTCGACCCCTGGCATGTCCGGCGAGACGTAGTCGGGAGTTTGGGCGACCTGCGCTTCCTGTTGGTCACTCCAGTTATCGACGTCCTGTGGCACCGCCTGCGGGCCGCTCCGGATCGTCATGCCGCCGCCGGAATTATCGCCAACCAGCTGCGCCGTGCCCTCCAGTACCGTGACGCTACCGGGCGCTCCGTTGGTTCCGGCATCAATGTGAAACCGCCCCGGCGAGGTCAGCGCGACCGTGCCTGCCGGCGTGGCGACTTGATAGGTCTCGTCGGGCTGAAGCCGGCGGAGCCGGAAATTGATCG
>DATMMM010000252.1:0-9048 GCA_035569735.1 Allostellaceae bacterium
GGTCGGCATGGTGCTCGCCTTCATGAGTTACAAGCGGACCTTCACCGAGAACGCCGGCATGCTGGTCGAGAAGGGCATCGAATATCGGATCATCGGCTTGCACCTGGACCGCCTGGCCGACATCGCCTTGAGCACGCTGGAAAGCGGACACGAGCGCCCCTTGAGTTATGCAAGGGAGATCCGGGGCAAGATCGAGCTCCGCAATGTGTGCTTTCGTTATGCGGAAACCGAGCCCTTCGTGCTGAGCAATGTGAACCTGATCGTCGAGCCCGGGCAGTTCCTCACGATCATGGGGCCGTCCGGCGGTGGGAAAACCACCCTGGTGAAGATCATGCTGGGGCTGTTCGAGCCGACCAGCGGGGATGTGCTGATAGACGACATTCCGCTGCCCACGATCGGGCACCGGGTATACAGGGAGAGCGTCGGTGCCGTGATGCAGGAGGATCAGCTGCTCTCCGGCTCGATCGCCGACAACATCTGCTTTTTCGATACGGCGTTCGATCGGGCAAGAATGGTGGAATGCGCCAGGCTCGCCGAAATCCATGACGACATCATGCGCATGCCGATGGCTTACAACAGCTTGATCGGCGACATGGGAAGCTCGTTGTCGGGTGGGCAGAAGCAACGCGTATTGCTGGCCCGAGCCTTGTACCGTCAGCCGAAGATCCTGTTCCTCGATGAGGGCACGGCATACCTCGACGTCGATAAAGAGCGGCGGATCAACGAGAACCTGCGCCGCCTGGAAATTACCCGGATTAGCGCCGCCCACCGTCCCGGAATGATGAGCACGGCGGATTCGGTGCTGCAGATCAGCGGCAAGATCGGGGTTGCTCAGTTAGCTAATTGACCGCCGCCCCCGCCGCGTCCCCTTCCAGGCTCTTGCGGAGCTCGGTGGCGAAGCTCTTGAGCGCGCCGATCTCGGCGATTTGCCGGGCGCGCTCGCGGGGATCGGTGATGCCGGCATCGCCGTCGTCGCTCGCGATCAGCCGGAAGCCTTCGGCGTAGGGGCTCTGGGCCATGGCGGCGCCGAACCGGTAGCGCAGGCGCGCGCGGCCGGCCTCGTCGCCCGAGAGCGTCAGCGCCGCCGCCCAGTCGAGCACGATCTGCGCGTCCCCCTTGGAGAGCTTGCGCCCGTCCTCGGGCATGTCCACCAGTCGGGCGAAGACGCGCGCGGCATCCTGCCAGGCCTGCATCTTCCAGTAGACGTCGGCGCGCAGCCGGTCGGCGTCGCGGCTCTGGTCGTTGCCGAGCGCCGTCAGCGCCTCGGTTTGGCGGTCGAGATCGATGAGGGCGCGGGCGCGCAGCTGCTGCCGCCGGCGCGCGAGATCCGGCGCGGGGTCGGAGCCCAGCGGCATGTCGAGCGCCTTGAGCGCCGCGTCCGGCCGGTGATCGAGCAGGCGGACCGCCGCCAGCTCCGTCGCGGTCCGCGACTTCGCCTCGCCACTCAAGCGGTTGCTCGCCTGGTCCTCGAGCAGACCGTCGGCCTGGTCCAGCAGATCGACCGCGATCAGCCGGTCGGCGAGGTGGCGCACGACCTCGTCGCTCTTGCCGGTGGGCGCCGTCAGGCCCTTGAACTCCTGATAGAGCGCCAGCGCCTTGATCGGCGAGACGGTGTCGGCGTTCTTGCCGGTGAATACCTGGGTGAAGGCGTCGGCCATCTGCGTCTGCACCATCGGCGTTTCCGGATGGTGCGGGAAGTTGACGGCGGCCTGGCGCAGGACGTCGAGGCCGCGGCGATAATCGCCGTCGGCGAGCAGCAGCGTGCCGAGCGTGTGCAGCAGGTCGAACTCGAAGGCGTCGCCACGCCAGGCGAAACGCAGCGCATCGAGCTGCTGGATCGCGTCCGCGCGCGAGATCCTGCCGGTCTCCAGGAGCGCCACCGCGCGCTCCTTGAGCGCGCGGGCACGGCTCGGCCGGTCGTCGGAGCGCGCCACTTCCTGCCAGATCTCGAGCGCGCGCGCGATGTCGCCGCGCGACTTCGCCTGCAAGCCCTCGAGGTAGCGCGTCATGGAGAGGGTGCTGGCGGCCGGCGCGTCCTTTTGGACCATGCGCAGCAGCGTGCCCGCGGCCCCGGAATTGCCGGTGCGGATCAGCGCCTCCGCGGCGGGGAGCTTGAGGCGGTCGCGCAATTCCGTGGGATAGCCCGCGAGCAGGTTTCCGCCGCGCAGGAACAGCGGCGCCGCGGCGCGCCAATCGCCGTCGGCGGCGGCGAGCGCGCCCCGCCAGAGCGCCACCTCGGCCTCGCGGTCGAGGGTCGGGCGGTTCAGCTCCTGCGATGCCTGCTCGCGGTCGCCGTTCAGAAAGGCGGCGGCGCCGCGCATGGCGCGGATCATGCGATCGGCGGCGAAGGCGGGGTCGTCGCGCTCGATCGCATCCAGCACGCCCAGGGCCTCGGCGGCATAGAGCCGGGCGAAGTAGAATTGCGCGAGCGCCAGGCGCGGCTGCGAGCGCTGGCTCGAGGGCGTGGTGGACACCACGCGCTCGAGCTCGCTGCGCCGATCCAGGAAGGCCTGGCCCGGCGGACCCGCCCAGGTCTTGAAATCGAACAGCCGGAACGCGTTGCCGCCGCTGCCGAGGAGCCGGTCGGCGTCGCCCGACAGCACCAGGCCGCCGGGACCGGTCACCTCCACGCCGTTTGCCGCCAGCTTTGCGGTGACGCCCTCGAGATTGGGTCTGAGGACCAGGCCCTGCGCCGAGACCAGCGCGCGGAACTCCACCACGCTGTTCTCCGAGGCGAGCCCGCGGCCGACCTCGAGCGTGGGCACCACCAGCAGCCGGTCGCCCACCTCGGGATCGGCGAGCGCGATCGGCTCCGACGACCCCTGGATCTCGAACACCACGCGCGCCGGCCGCGCGTCGGGCTGCGCCACCACCGCGATCGGGGCCTCGGCGTGGAATTCCTGCGCCTTCAACTCGAGCACCCACTCGTTCTCGACCCGGCGGATGCTGGGCTCGAGGCCGCGGCGCGTCACAAGGCGAAGCACGGTGGCACCGGTGTTCGCGACCTGCTCCACACGCTCGACCGCGGCCTTGCCGCGCTCTCTGAGCTCGGTCAAGTCCGGCTCGGCGGCGGCGGCGAACACGATCCAGAGCCCGCCCGCGCGGCGGAAGACCGCCATCGGCACCGGCTTCAGCCAGGCAAACCGCAGGCTCGCGACGTCGCTCGCCGCAGTGTAATGGATCGCGAGCGCCGGGGCCGGAGACGGCTCCGCTGCGGTGGGTGCATCGGCAGCCTCCGCTGAGGGCGCCGGCACCAGGCGCTGCGGCTGGCCCGAGCTCTTCTGGTCTTGCTTCGGTGCCGAAGGCACCGGGCCCGTGGCGCCGGCCGCGGGCTCGATGAGCTCCGGCGGCGGCACGATGGTCGGCGCCGGTGTGGCGGCGGCGGCGGGCGCCGGCATCTTCGCGCACGCCGCGCGGGATTTGGGCTCGTCGGTCTTGGCGACCGTCGCGCCTGGCCCGAGCAGGTCGAGCACGATGTTGCCGTTGTCGCGGAAGTGACGCAGCTTGGCGCCCTCGGGCAGATGCAGCGTGAGCGTGGTCCCGCCGGCATCCTCGGCGAATTCCGCGACCAGGCCGGGAACCGCCGCGGCGATCCGGGTGGTGTCGATCGAGACCGGGCGCGGGAAGTGCACGCGCACCCCGCCCTCGCCTTCGCTCAAGCTGTAGGTTTTCTTCCACTCGAGAACCAGCCGGCGATAGCCTTCATGCTCGGCCGCGCGCACGGCGATCGCCGGCTTCTCGGCACCGGAGTCCATCGGAGCCGCCGGAGGCGCGGCGCTCGCCGGTTCCGCCGGGGATTTCGCCGCCTCGGGTTGGCGCGCCGCCTTGCGCGCGGGAGCGGTCGCGGCCTCGACGAGGTCGATCGCGATGGTGTCGCCCTCGGTGAAAGTCCTGAGCGTCACCGCCCGCTTCAGCCGCGCCGTCAGCGTGGCGCCGTCGGCGCCGAGGCTCACGCTCTCGACATAGGAGCCGATGTACTTGGTGATCGCGCCGAGTTCGGTCTCGAGCCCGCGCTCGAAATGGATGGTGAGCGTGCCGCCGTCAATCTTGGCGTCATAGGCGACCGGCGCCGGCCAATCGAAGGCCATGCGTGCGTAGTGCTCGTGCTCGGCGGCGCGGGTCTTGACGGCGTCGGCCGCGCGGGCGGCGCCCGCCGGAAGCGCGAGCGCCATGACCAGACCGAGGACGGCGCGCGATCGATGCATGATCACCTCAACTCTTTGGACATGGCGCCCCTGCTCCTGGCCGCTTCGCGCGGCGGCTTAAAGATTGCCCCAGATGGCCTCGAGCTTCTGCTTGAGCGTCGCGGCGTTGAAGGGCTTGACGATGTAGTTCGTGACACCCGCCTCTTTCGCGGCGACCACGTTCTCGGTCTTGCTCTCGGCGGTGATCATGATGAAGGGGATCTGCTTGAGCTTCTGGTCCGCCCGCACCTCCTTCAGGAGCTGGAGGCCCGTCATTGGCTGCATGTTCAAGTCGGAGATCACCAGCCCGTAGTCGCTCTCGTGGAGCTTCGTGAGCGCGGTGCCGCCGTCGGTCGCCTCGTCGACGTTCTCGATGCCCAGCTGCCTCAGGAGATTGCGGATGATGCGGAGCATCGTCTTGTAGTCGTCGACGATGAGCACGTTCATGCTGAGGTCGACGGCCATGTCCTGCTCCCGACGCCCCCGGCGGTTTCAAGGACTTGCGGGTTTCGGCGCGGGACGCGAGCCCGACTGCTGCCGGCGCTGGATCAGGGCCGCGGTGACGCTCTTCGCCTTGCTCGGATCCATGCTGGCGAGGATGGGCGCGGCTTTCGCCTCCCTCATCTGCCCGATCACGTCGAGCACGGTCGGCGTATCCAGCTCCTCGAAGATGCGCGCGGCCTCGCGTGGCTTCATGGTCTCGTAGATCTTGACCAGCCCCTTGAGGCGCGCGTCGCCCTGCTGCGTCTCCTGGTCGACGAGGCCGCCGATCTCCTGCTCCATCGATTTGAGCTTGGCGAGCTTCTCGTCGACGCGCTGCTCGGCCGCCTTGAGCACGACTTCCTGCTGCGACACCGCCTGCGCGCGGCGCTCGAGCGCGGCGCGCCGATCCGAAAGCTTCTGCAGCACCTCGATCTCCGACGGGCTCATCATCAGCGGATCGGCCGCCGGCACCGCGCTCTCCCGGCTGCCCTTGGCGTCCGCCATGGGCGGAGCCGGGCCGGTCTCCGCCGTCGCTTCGCTCGCCGCGTCGGGTGCCGGAGCCGCGGGCGCCGCGGGCGCCGCCGTCTGTGCCCGCACGACCTCCCAGACGTCGGAGACCTTGAGCCCCAGCAGCAGCACCGCCGCCGCCAGCAGCATCGGGATCAGACGGAGTTTCATCGAAGAGTGCCGGCTCAGCGCCGTCCGCCGAGCGCGCGCAGCAGCTCGCGCTCCGCCCGGGAGATATGGCCCGTGCGCGGCTCCGGCTCGTCGGAGCCGGTGCGGAGTTGTGCCACCTTGCCGACGGCACTCGCGCGCGGCGCCGGCACGTCGGCAACCCGCGGAGCTTCCTCGCGGCGAGCGCGGATCGAGCCTTCCAGGCGGTCGGCGATGGAGCCGCCGCGCTCGATCAGATACTGCAGGTCGTCGCGCAGCGAGCGGCCGGCGGCGAGCTCCTTGTCGAGGCCGCGCCCGAGCTCGTCGGTCGCCTGCCTCAGGCCCGCGATGCCGGCCTGGGCGTTGGTCGAGGCGGCGTTCAAGCCCTTGATCAGCTCCTCGAGCTTCGCCTTGTCTTGCCGCAGCAGGCCCAAGCGCCGGTTCAGAACCGCGACGTAGCCGATGGTGGCGATCAGAAGGAAGGCGACCGTGATGTCGCTGATCAGCGTCGGTGTCATGTCGACCCCTTGTTCCTGTCGTGCTTCTCGAAGATTCGAACCGCGATGTTGCCGCCCTTGCGGCCCATCTTGCCCGTGAACATCGGCAGGTCCCCGCAGGCCAGACCCACGTCGGACTGCGTGTTGGCGGTCAGCATCAAGCGCGAGCCGACCTTCCAGTTGATCACCTCCTGCAGCGAGGTCTCGAACTTGTCGAGCACCGCCTCGACCGAGATGTTGGTGTGCCAGAGCTCGCCCGCGAGATGCGCTTCCCAGATCGAATCGCGCCCGAACTTCTCGCCGAGGAAGCCCTGCAGCAGGATCTCGCGCACCGGCTCCAATGTCGCGTAAGGCAGCAGGACCTCGAGCCGGCCCCCGCGATCCTCCATGTCGACCCGGAGCCGCGCGAGCACCGCGGCGTTGGCGGGCCGGCCGATGGTGGCGAAGCGCGGGTTGGTCTCCAGCCGCTCGAAGCGGAAGGTGACGGGGCTCAGCGGGTCGAAGGCGCCGGAGAGATCCGAGAGCACCACCGAGATCAGCCGCTCCACCAGGTTGCGCTCGATCGTGGTGTAGGGCCGGCCCTCGATGCGCATCGCCGCCGTGCCGCGACGGCCGCCCAGCAGCACGTCGACGATCGAATAGATCAGCGCGCTGTCGATGGTGATCAGGCCGAAATTGTCCCATTCCTCGGCCTTGAGCACCGCGAGCATGGCCGGGAGCGGGATCGAGTTGAGATAATCGCCGAAGCGGATCGACGTGATGTTGTCGATCGATACCTCGACGTTGTCGGAGGTGAAGTTGCGCAGGCTGGTCGACATCATGCGCACGAGGCGGTCGAACACCACCTCGAGCATCGGAAGCCGCTCGTAGGAGACCAGCGCGGAATCGAGGATTGCGCGGATACCGGAGTTCTCGTGGCCGCCCGAGCCGGAATGGTCGACGCCCAGCAGGCTGTCGATCTCGTCCTGGTTGAGGACCCGCGCCTGGCTCGGCTCCGTCTCGCCGTCGCTGTCGGCCGTCGCGGCCCAGTCGGCGGCGAGCTTCTCTTCCTTTTCCTGCTTTACGTCTGTCGTCATCGAGCCCGATTTCCCCCGGTTTCCTCGCCTCGGTTGCCGGCGCTTACTGCACCAGCATTTCCTTGAACAGGACGTCCTTCACCTTGACGGGCGAGGACGCGGCGTTGACGCGCGCGAGCAGCTCCTCGCGCAGCCGATAGATGCCGCCGGAGCCCCTCAGATCCTCGACCCGGAGCTCGCGCAGATAGACCTGAAAATTGTCGATGATGCGAGGCATCACGGCCTGGATCCGGACGATGTCGCCTTGGTCCTCGAGATCGAGGCTGATGGAGATCTTGAGAAAGCTCGCCTTGCGGCCGGTCGAGTTCAGGTTGACCAGGAGGTCCGGCAGATCGAGGAACACGCCCGGCTTCGGCGCCGCCACCGCGGCGACTTCGGCCGTCTCGGCCTTGTTGGTGCCGAGCAGCTTGCCGACGCTTCCGGTGGCATAAAGCGCGCCGCCGGTGCCGGCGATCAGCAGAAGGCCGACGCCGCCGAGGATCATCAGCCGGCGCCGTCCGCCGGAGCCTGAGTCCGATGCTTCCTCGACAGCCTCGTCCGCTGCCGCATCCCTGTCGTCTTCGAGCGCGCGGTCTGCCATGGGTCCCTGGATCGAGAAGTGTCATCGCCGGGCGGCGAGTTCCTGAGCGGGACCCTAGGGCTTGCTGGTTAAGAAGTGGTTGAGCGCTGCCATCGGATTCGAGCCCGCAAGCGGCTCTCGTCGGGGCAAGAACTGCCGAGCAAGCCGGTCAGACCGGCACCTCCGAGCCGCCATCCACCCGGGCCCGAGGGGACAGCAATCCGCAGGGCGCCAAGGGTTTCCGGTCCTGGCATGAGCCCTGCATAGGGGGGCCCGGACAATGACCGCAACCATTTTGACCCGCTCACCGACATGAACGACGCCAGCACAGTCGCCCTCTCTGCTCAATTGGCGGCGCTGCACCAGACGGACGTGATCGCCAACAACCTCGCGAACCTCTCGACCACGGGGTTCAAGGGCGAGCACCTGCTGTTCGCGCAATACCTGAGCCAGGCCGGCGACGGCCAGCCGCTCGCCTATGTGCAGGAGCTCGGCACCGCCCGCGATACCAGCCAAGGGCCGATCACCCAGACCGGCAACCCGCTCGACGTGGCGATCCAAGGTGACGGCTTCTTCACGGTCCAGACGCCCTTGGGCCCGCGCTATACGCGCAACGGCCACTTCCAGCTCGACGCCGACCGCCAGATCGTCACCAGCCAGGGCTATCCCGTGCTGACCGACAACGGCGCGCCGCTGGCGGTGCCCGAGGGCGCGGGCCAGATCACCATCGGCGCCGACGGCAGCGTCAGCACCGGCCGGGCAAGCGTCGGCACCATCGGGATCGCGACTTTCGCGAACCCGCAGGCGATCCTGCCGACCGCGGGCGGCCTCTATACGACCGACCAGGCGCCTCAGCCCGCGACCGGCACCAAGCTCGTGCAGGGCTCGTTCGAGGGCTCGAACGTCGAGGCGATCATCGAGATCACCCGGCTGCTCGCGGCCGAGCGCAACGTCGACTACACCAAGACCTTCATCAATGCCCAGGCGAGCCAGACGAGCAGCGCGCTCGATCGCCTCGGCAAGTCCGTTTAACCCGGAGCGAGAACCCCACCCATGCGCGCCCTCAACATCGCCGCCACCGGCATGCTGGCCCAGCAGCTCAACGTCGAGGTCATCTCGAACAACATCGCGAACCTCAACACCACCGGCTTCAAGCGCCAGCGGGCGGAGTTCCAGGACCTGCTCTATCAGGACCAGCGCCCGGTCGGCGCGCAGTCCTCGGACAACGGCACGCTGGTGCCGGTAGGCGTCCAGGTCGGCTCCGGCGTCAAGGCCGCCGCGATCTATCGCATCACCGAGCAGGGCACGCTGCTCGACACCAACAATCCCCTCGACATTGCGATCCAGGGCCGCGGCTATTTCCAGGTGCAGATGCCCGACGGCACCACCGCCTATACCCGCGCGGGCTCGCTCCAGCTCAGCGCCACCGGCGAGATCGTCACCGCCGACGGCTTCATCGTCGATCCCGGCATCACGCTGCCCAACAACACGGTCGCGGTCACGGTCAACCCCAGCGGCCAGGTGCTGGCGCAGATCGCCGGCCAGACCACGCCCCAGACCGTGGGCCAGTTCCAGCTCGCGGCCTTCCCCAACGA
>DATMMM010000253.1:0-2700 GCA_035569735.1 Allostellaceae bacterium
GCAGGCTGTGGTAGCCCGCACCCTGCGGGTCGCTTTCGGGGTCGAGGAAGGTCAGGAGCCGCGCCTTCTGATAAGGCCGCAGGACGCGCCAGACGATGGGCGCCATCCCGCCGCCTGCGGCGATCAGGACGGCGAACTTCCAAAGCCGCACGCCCGCCAGAAAGAACATGACGCCACCGCCCAGCACCAGCATGAGCGCGGTGCCGAGGTCCGGCTGCTTCATCACGAGCGCGGCCGGCACGAGCACCAGCACCGCCGGCACGACCAGCAGCAGCAGACGGCCGATGTTGTCGATGCTCACATTGTGGAAATAACGGGCGATCGCGAGCACCGCCGCCACTTTCATGATCTCCGAGGGCTGCAGCTGGATGATGCCGAGATCGATCCAGCGTTGCGCGCCCATCCCGATGGCGCCGCGCACCTCGACCAGGACCAGGAGCAGGAAGGCGATGGCATAGATCCAATAGGCCGCGCGGTACCAGAACCTGAGGTCGATGACCGCGACACCGAGCATCACCGCGAGCGCCACGCCGTAACGCGCGATCTGCTTGCTGGCCCAGGGGTCCCAGTGGCCGTTGGCGGCGGAATAGAGCATCCCGAAGCCCACCGAGGCGAGCACGCTCACCAGCAGCACCAGACCCCAGTTGATGCTCCAGATCTTCTCCGGAAGCGAGAGCTCGCGCGGACGGCCGAGATCGAGATGCGACATGTCCATTGGGTTCTGGGCTCAGCTTCGCGTCGAGAGCCGGTCGGCCGCGACCCGGCCGTCGGGCACGCGGCGCGCGGGATCGCGCTTCTGGAGCTCGATCAGGATGTCGGCGCAGATCGGCGCCGCCACCGCAGAGCCGCCGCCGGCGCTCTCGCCGCCGTGCTCCACCACCACCGCGCAGACGTAGCGCGGCGCCCCCACCGGCGCGAAGGAGACGAAGAGCGCGTGGTCGCGCTCGAGCCACGGCACCTGCTTCGCCTTCGGCACGCCTCGCTCGTGCTCGGCCTGGGTGATGTGACGCACCTGGGCGGTGCCGGATTTCCCGCCCATCGCCATGGTCGGGTCCTTGATGCGGGCGCCGTAAGCGGTGCCGCCGGGCTCGTTCACCACCGCATACATGCCGTCGAGCACTACATTGATGTCCTTCTGCGGGACGCCCATCGCCTCGAAGGCGGGCTCGATCAGCCTCTGGTCGGGCTTCATGACGCCGGCCTCGCGGGTCAAGCGCGGCACGATGCGCTTGCCCGTCACCAGGCGCGACACCATGGTGGCGAGCTGCAAGGGCGTGGTCGTGATGTAGCTTTGCCCGATGCCGCAGCTGATGTTCTCGCCGGGCTGCCAGGGAATGCCGAAGGTCGCGAGCTTCCAGTCGCGGGTAGGGATAAGTCCCGCCCTCTCGCCGGGGATGTCGACGCCGAGCGTGGCGCCCAATCCGAAGCGCTTGGCCATCGCCGCGAAACGGTCGATGCCGAGCCGGCGCGCCATCTCGTAGAAATAGACGTCGCAGGAGTTCTTGATGCCGCCGTGCATGTCGAGCGTGCCATGCCCCTGCTTGCGCCAGCAACGCCAGACGGAGTCGCCGAGCTGAAAATGCCCTGGGCAGGTGACGCGCGTCTCCGGCGAGATACCGAATTCGAGCGCCGCGAGCGCTACCATCGGCTTGAAGGTCGAGCCGGGCGCGTAAGCGCCGCTGAGCGCCTTGTTGCTGAGCGGGTTGAGCGGGTCGCGCAGCAGCTCGTTCCACAGGGCCGAGGTGAGACCCGCCGAGAATGCCGCGGGATCGTAGCCGGGGGTCGAGACCATCGCCAGGATCTCGCCGGTCGGCGCGTCCATCGCAACGCAGGCGACGCTGCCCTCGGCGATACAGCGCTGTGTCGCGAACTGCTGGATCTCCGCGTCCAGGCTGAGCGCGATCTCCTGGCCGGGGCTGCCCTCGTCGCGGGAGATCTCGCGCACCACGCGGCCGAAGGCGTTGACTTCGACCTGGCTGGTGCCCGCGTTGCCGCGGAGATCCAGGTCGTGCTGCTTCTCGGCGCCGCTCTTGCCGATGCGGAAATCCGGCAGCTCCAGGAGCGGATCGCCGGTCAGCTCCTTCTCCGCCACCGCCGAGACATAGCCGATCACGTGCGAGGCCATGTCGCCCAGCGGATAATCGCGCGTCAGGCCCTGCTCGATCGAGACGCCGGCCAGCTCCGGCGCGTTCACCTCGATGTGCGCCATGTCGTCCCAGCTGAGATTCTCGCGGATCGCCACGGGCACGAAACTGTGCTTGCGCTTGATCTCGCGGATCACGCGGCGGCGGTCGGACTCGCTCAGCGGGATCAGCGCCGCCACCGCGTCGAGGGTGGCATCGACGTCGGCGACTTGATCGGCGATCAGGGAGACCCGGTAATTCTGGCGGTTGGTCGCGAGCGGGGTACCGAAGCGGTCGACGAGGCGGCCGCGTGGCGGCGCCAATAACCGCAGGTTGATGCGGTTCTCGTCCGCCAAGGTCGCGTATTTGTCCGCCTGGACGATCTCGAGGTAATAGAGCCGGCCCGCGAGAGCGGCGAGTAGCAGGGTCTGGCCGCCGGCAACCAGCGCCGCGCGGCGCGTCAGAAGCTTGAGCCGCCTGTTGTCCCGTTTCATCTCAGGCTCGCATCAGCAGGGTGCGTTGGATGCGCACGAGCAAATAGCTCACGACGGGATAGGTCGCCACGGTGAGCACGGCT
>DATMMM010000254.1:0-5296 GCA_035569735.1 Allostellaceae bacterium
AGATTGCCAAGAAGCAGGCCGAGGCGATGCTCGGCGATTTTGTCGGGCTCCTTGTGAAGCACCTCAAGAAGGGCTCGCGCGTCCGCATCGGCGGGCTCGGCATCCTCGCGGTCCGTCACCGGGCTGCGCGCATGGGCCGCAATCCCGCGACCGGCGAGCCGATCAAGATCAAGGCAAGCAGGAAGGTCGCGTTCCGCGCTGCGAAGGACCTTAAGGAAGCGATCTGAGCATTGGGCGTGCGCTCCGGGCGGCGAACCGCTCCGGGCGGGGAAAGAATAAGGCGGCGCCGGGACCGGCGCCGCCTTCTCCTTAGCGGCTGGGCCGCGATCGTCTAGAGATCGGGCTGCGGCGTGATGCGCAGATAGGGCTTCAGCGTCTTGTAGCCCTTGGGGAAGCGCGTCTTGGCCTCCTCGTCGCTGACGGCCGTCGTGATGATGACATCCTGGCCCTGCTTCCAATCCGCGGGCGTCGCGACCTTGTGCTTGTCGCTGAGCTGCATGGAATCGATGACGCGCAGGATCTCGTTGAAATTGCGGCCGGTCGCCATCGGATAGACCAGGATCAGCCGGACCTTCTTGTCGGGCCCGATGATGAAGACATTGCGCACGGTCAGATTGTCGGCCGGCGTGCGCTTGCTCGGATCGCCCGAAACCGCCGCCGGAAGCATGTCGTAGAGTTTGGAGACCTTGTAATCGGCGTCCCCGAGGATCGGGAAATTCGGCGCCGCACCCTGGGTTTCCTTGATGTCGTTCGCCCAGCGCGTGTGATCGCTGACGGGGTCGACGGAAAGCCCGATCACCTTGACGTTGCGCTTGTCGAAGTCGCCCTTGAGCCTGGCGACGGTGCCGAGCTCCGTGGTGCAGACCGGAGTGAAATCCTTGGGATGCGAGAACAGGACACCCCAGCTGTTGCCGAGCCATTGATGGAAGTTGATCGGTCCCTCGGTCGAATCCTGCGCAAAGTCGGGTGCGATTTCACCAAGCCTGAGTGACATGTCTTCTCCTCCTTTTCGGTCTCTCTAGAGCGTTTCGCTGCTTCAGGATGCGGCGGCGAGCGTCCGCTCTCCCAAGTGCCGTAAGGCGGTTGCGGCAGCCTCGGCCTCGCTCGGCAGCCGACCGTTACGCTCGACCCAGGCCTCGGTCCATGCGCCCACCATCGATGGGTCTGCGCCCCCTTCCCGCCATTTTGTGCGGAGCGCCGCGAGGTCCTCGAGCCGTGCCTGCCATTCTGGCCCAAAAACCTCGCCAAGGAAACGGCCCAGGCGCCGGGCCAAGCCGGGGCTGCGCCCGCCGGTCGAGACCGTGACCAGGAGGTCGCCCCGCCGCACCATCGCGGGCGAGTGAAAGTCCGAGACCTCCGGCCGGTCCTCGACATTGACCAGCGTGCCGGCGGCGCGCGCCACCGCGACCAGATCGGAGACCGCGCTCGCTTCGATGCCATCCGCGATCAGCAACAGCTTGGCCGAGGCGATCTCGGCGGGACTTGGCCACCGGCGGACGAGGCGCTCGCCCCCGGCGCCGGCGAGCGCTTCCGACGGCGTGGGCGCGTAGACGGTGACC
Organism: Allostellaceae bacterium; assembly: GCA_035569735.1. GTDB lineage: Bacteria > Pseudomonadota > Alphaproteobacteria > ATCC43930 > CGMCC-115725 > DASZHJ01. Next base: position 1,560 of record DATMMM010000254.1, read on the forward strand.
AGGCCGGCGCGATCCTGGTCGAGGAGTGTCAACCGCCGCAGGGCCTGCGGCCCATTGCCGGCGAGGATCACCGGAAGGATCGAGAGATCGAGCACGACGGGAAACATCAGGACACCTCCTGCAGCTGGGCGCCGAGCGCGGCAAGCAGCCGGCTGGATCCGACGCGGTGGCAGAAATCGCCGAAGCCTTCACTGGGCAGCCGCTCGGCGGCGAAAAGCGCGAACAGCGGCTCGAGAGTGGCGGCGACGTCCGATTCCGCGACCCGGTCGAGCAGCCGGACATTGAGCCGCGTGCCCTCGAAATCGCCGCCCACGTAGAGCGCATAAAAGCCGGGCATGCGGCCAACGATGCCGATGTCGCCGGCATAGGGCCGCGCGCAGCCGTTGGGGCAGCCAGTGATGCGCACCGCCAGCCGCTCGTTCTCGAGCCCGTGACGCGCCAGCGCCGCCTCGATGCCGGTCATCAGGGGATCGTGCACGCGCTCCGCCTCGGTGAGCGCCAGCCCGCAGGTGGGGAGCGCCGGGCAGGCGAGCGACCAGCGGCGCACCGGCGTCACGTCCTCCAGAAGCGCTATGCCGCCCGCGCGCAGCAGCGCCTCGATCGCCGGCCGATCCTCCGGCGCCGCGTTGCTCAGGATCAAATCCTGGTTCGGGCTGATGATGGGGTCGAGACCGAACTTGGCAATCGCCTCACGAAGCGCGCGCCGAGCCTCGCCCGCGATCCGGCCACTCGGCACGGGCACGCCCAGATAGAGCTGCCCGTCGCCCTGTTCGTGCCAGCCCAGGTGCTCGCGCACGTGGAACCGCGGCATCGGGCGCGGATCCTCGAGCGCCTTTCCCAGGTACTCCTCCAGCCGCGCCTTGGCCCAAGCCTCGCCGTGCTCTGCGATCACGTATTTGAGCCGCGCGTGCCGGCGGTCGCTGCGATCGCCGTGGTCGCGGTGGAGGCGCACCACCGCCTCCGCGGCGGGCAGCAAATCCTCGGGCGAGACGAAGGCGACCGGCGAGGCCAAGCGCGGGAACGTCCGCGGGTTGTTGTGGGTCATGCCGAGCCCGCCGCCCAGCGCCAGGTTGTAGCCGGCGAGCCTATCGGCCTCGAAGAGCGCGACGATGCCGAGGTCGTTGGTGAGCACGTCGATCGAGTTGTCCTCCGGCGTGGCGAGCCCGATCTTGAATTTCCGCGGCAGGTAGGTGCGGCCGTAGAGCGTCTCCTCGGCCTCCCCCGCGACAGGCTCGCCGTCGAGCCAGATCTCGTGATAGGCGCCGCTCTGCGGCAGCAGATGCGCGGAGAGCCGCCGCGCGTCGGCCTCGAGCCGCGCGTGCACGGCATCCCGGATCGGCGCCGCGACCGTGGTGACGGTGCGCACGACGTCGCCGCAGGCCGCAAGAGTGGTGAGGAGCGCGCGGTCGATACCGGCGATCGCGGCCTTGCTCTCGCGTTTCAAGACCCCGTGGAACTGGATGCTCTGCCGCGTGGTGAGCCTGAGCGTGCCGTTGCCGTGGCGGTCGGCGATGTCGTCGAGCGCCAGATACTGCGCCGCCGTCAGCCGCCCGCCGGGGATGCGCACGCGCACCATGAGCTGAGCCTGCTTGCCGAGCCCCTTCTGCTTGAGCTCGGTGGCGCTGTCGCGGTCATAGCCCTGATAGATGCCGTGGAACTTGAGCAGCACCGTGGACCCGCCACTGAAGGTCGGCGCGTTGTTGCCGAGCTCCTCGGCGAGCGTGCCGCGCAGGCGCTGGCTCGCGCGCTTGACCTGCTCGACCTTGGAGGGACCGCTGTCTCGTGCCATCGACAACTCCTGCTGCGGGGCCCCCGCGTAGGTGATTATGTGGATAGAGATTATTTCACAGGATTGATATCGTCAAACATACTAATCCACAGTCTTTCTATGTTTAATTAGGGAAACGCGTTTCTCGTGCTGCAGGCATAGGAATGCGTTATGAGAATCGCCGTCCGCAGGAAGACTGGGCGAACGGACATGGCGTGGGATCCCGCGACCTATCTGAGGTTCTCCGACGAGCGGTTGCGGCCGGGCTTCGACCTGCTGGCGCGAATGGGCGACCTGCCGCCGGGGCCTTTGGCCGAGCTCGGCTGCGGCACCGGCGTGCACGCGCGCGCCATCGCCGGGCGCTGGCTGGGCCGCGCTGTCACGGCGATCGACTCCTCGCCCGAGATGCTGAAACAGGCCGCGGCCACGCCCTCCTCGATCCGCTGGGTCGAAGCCGATCTCACGAGCTGGGCGCCGCCAGAGAAGGTGGCCCTCGTGTTCTCGAACGCCGTCCTGCAATGGCTCGACCGCCACGAGGAGCTTTTCGCGCGGCTCATGGGCATGCTGGTGCCCGGCGGCGTGCTCGCGGTGCAGATGCCGCGCAATTTCGATGCGCCCTCCCACGCGCTGATGCGCGAGGTGGCGCAGGCGCGGCCGTGGGCCGCGACATTGAAGCCGCTGTTGCGGCGGGATCCGGTGGGCACGCCCGAGATCTACTACGACCGGCTGGCGCCGCTGGCGCAGGACGGCCTCGACATCTGGGAGACCGAGTATCTGCACGTGCTGAGCGGCGAGGATGCCGTGCTCACCTGGATGCGCGGCACGGCGCTGAGTCCGCTCTTGAACGCGCTCGCGGGCCGCGAGCGCGCGGCCTTCGAGCGCGCTCTCGCGGAGCGGCTCCGGCGCGCCTATCCGCGCCGCGCCGATGGCCACACCTTGCTGCCGTTTCGCCGTATCTTCATCCTCGCCCGCGCAAAAGGAAACTGAGCGGAGGCACCCATGGCCTACTGGCTGCTGAAGTCCGAGCCCTCAGCCTATTCCTGGGACCAGCTGGTCAAGGACAAGCGCACCAACTGGAGCGGCGTGCGCAATTTCCAGGCGGCGGCGAACCTGAAGGCGATGAAGAAAGGCGACCGCGCGTTCTTCTATCATTCGGGCGAAGGCAAGGAGATCGTCGGCGTCGCCGAGATCGTGAAGGAGGCCTATCCCGATACGACCGACAAGAGCGGCCGCTTCGTCATGGTCGACCTGATTCCGATCGAGCCGGTGAAGACGCCGGTGAGCCTCGCCGCGATCAAGGCGACGCCCGCGCTCAAGAGCATGCCGCTGGTGCGGCTCTCCCGGCTCTCGGTCTCGCCGGTCAGCGCGGAGGAGTGGCGCACCATCGCCAAGATGGCGGGCATCAAGGCTTGAGCCTGCTTTGTCGGCTCGACGAGATCGCCGAGCCCGGTAGCCGCGGTTTTCGCATTGGCAGCGGCGGCGAGACGCGCGCGATCTTCGTGGTGCGCGCGGGCGGGCGGGTGGTTGCCTACGAGAATTCCTGCCCCCATCTGGGCTCGCCGCTCGATTGGGTCCCCGACCGGTTTCTCGATCTCGAGAAGCGCCACATCCTCTGCGCCACCCATGGCGCGCTGTTCCGGATCGCGGACGGCTTCTGCCTCGCCGGTCCCTGCGCGGGCAAGAGCCTCAAGCCCGTGCCGATCCGGATCAAGGCAGGCGAGGTTTATCTCGGTGGCGATTTCTAATCGAATCCCTCTCCTCTGGCCCCTTTGGGAGTGAGGAGAGGCAAGGTGAGGAGTGAGGGGGCGGCTTCCGGCGCTGGCGCGCCGCGCCTCGCCAGGATGGCGCGGGCGCGCTCGTCGTTCCCCGCGATCTCGCGCACGAGTTTGGCGAGCACGGCCTTGCTGAAGGTGGAATAGTCCTTCACCACCTCCATGAAAGCGCCGGCGCCGCCGATCACGTGCTCCTC
>DATMMM010000255.1:0-3810 GCA_035569735.1 Allostellaceae bacterium
CACCGCCGCCGCCGACCCACCCGAGGAGCCGCCGGGGACCAGCGGCCGGTTGTCTCCGCGCCGCCGCCACGGGTTCTCCACCGGCCCGAAGGCGCTGGTGATATTGGAGGAGCCCATGGCGAACTCGTCCATGTTCACCTTGCCCAGCATGGTGGCGCCGGCCTTCCAGAGGTTGGCCGTCACGGTCGACTCATAAGGCGGCTTGAAGCCCTCGAGGATGTGCGAGCCCGCCGTGGTCGGAATGCCCTCGGTGCAAAAGAGATCCTTGATCGCGAGCGGAATGCCCTCGAGCGCGCGCGCGTCGCCGCGGGCGAGACGCGCGTCGGAGACGCTCGCCATCTCGAGCGCCCGCTTCGGCGTCTCGACGAGATAGGCGTTGAGCGGACGCGCCTCCTCCACCGCGGCGATGTGCGCCTCGGCCAACTCGCGCGCGGAGAATTCCTTCTTCCGGAGGCCGTCTCTCGCGCGCGCGATGGTAAGATCGGTCAGCGCCGCCATCACTCGACCACCTTGGGCACCAGGAAGAAGCCGTGTGCCTGCTGCGGGGCGTTGGCGAGGATCTTGTCGCGGGCGTTGCCGTCGGTGACGCGGTCCTCGCGCATCGGCAGCGTCATCTCGGCCACACTCGCCATCGGCTCGACGCCGTCGGTATCGACCTCGCCGAGCTGCTCGATCCAGGTCAGGATATGCGAGAGCTCGCCCGCGAGCCGCTCCAACTCGCTCTCGGGCACCTTGATCCGCGCCAGGGTGGCGATGCGCGCCACTGTGGCCTTGTCCAAAGCCATGATGTAGATGTCTCCGCGCGCGCGGAAGTCTTCGCGCCGTCCTACCTAGCACCCGATATGGCGATCTGCAACCCCGCTGACCTCCAGCAAATCCTTGAGAAAAGCCAGCGCGTGCTCGGGCTCGACGTCGGCACCAAGACGATCGGGCTGGCACTCTCGGACACGCGGCGGATGGTGGCCACACCGCTCCGCACCATCCGCCGCACGCGCTTCAAGGCGGACGCAGCCGAGGTCTTGCGCGAGGTGGACACGCACGGCGTCGGGGCGCTCGCGATCGGCTTGCCGATCGCGCTCGACGGCCGCGAGAGCCCGCGTTCGCAGTCGGTGCGGCAGTTCGCGCGCAACCTGCTGGAGATCCGCGACCTCCCCGTGGTGTTCTGGGACGAGCGGCTCTCCACCGCCGCGGTCGAGCGCGCCATGATCGAGGCCGACCTGACGCGGCGCCGGCGCAGCGAGATCATCGACCGCACCGCCGCCGCCTACATCCTCCAGGGTTTGCTCGACCGGCTGGCGCATGACGCACGGACGAGTTCCGGGAGTTGAGTCGGAGCGGCGTTTCACGCGTATGGCGGCTGGTGCCGCCGATGCTGTATCCTTGGGGCGAGACTTTGCCGCGCGCAGGCGGTGCGTGGATCGGCAGGGCGGCACCGGAGGGGGTGCTCATGGCGGATCGCCGAGTCGACCCGACACGCCGCAAATCCCGCGCTTTTCCCGGCCGACTCTGGATCGCGGCGGGCACCATCGCACTGGTGGGTTTCATCCTGCGTCCGCTCGGCTCCTACTTCGGCCGCGAGTTGCGCTATACCGGCATCGCCGTGATCGCGCTCGGGCTCGTCGTTGCGGTGGTCGCCTGGCTCGGCGAGCGCTGGAGCCAGGCGAAGGACCGCGAGGGCCGCGAATAGCCCGGTCCCGACTCGGCCGCGCGCCTTGCGGGCCGGGGGGCACCTCCCTATAGTCCCGGCTTTAATGACTGGCACCGCCGACTCCCGCGCCTTTCCCCACCGGCATCTTCTGGGAATCGAGGGCCTGTCGCCGGACGACATCACGCTCCTCCTCGACAAGTCCGAAGGCTACGTCGAGCAGAACCGGCAGGCGGACAAGAAGCGCTCGCTGCTGCGCGGCCGCACGATCATCAACGTGTTCTTCGAGAACTCGACGCGCACCCGCACCTCCTTCGAGGTCGCGGGCAAGCGGCTCGGCGGCGACGTCATCAACATGTCCGTGGCGGGCAGCTCGATCAAGAAGGGCGAGACGCTGATCGACACCGCGATGACCCTCAACGCCATGCATCCCGACGTGCTGGTGGTCCGCCATCATGAGTCAGGCGCCGTGCATCTGCTGGCGCAGAAGGTCAACTGCGCCGTGGTGAACGCGGGCGACGGCAGCCACGAGCATCCGACCCAGGCGCTGCTCGACGCGCTCAGCATCCGCCGCCGCAAGGGCGGGCTCCAGGGCCTGGTGGTGGCGATCTGCGGCGACATCCTGCACAGCCGGGTCGCGCGCTCCAACATCCACCTGCTCAACACCATGGGGGCGCGCGTGCGCGTGGTGGCGCCGCGCACGCTCCTGCCCGCCGAGATCGAGCGCATGGGCGTCGAGGTCTTCCATGACATGGCCACCGGCTTGAAAGGCGTCGACATCGTCATGATGTTGAGGCTCCAGACCGAGCGCATGCATGGCAGCTTCGTGCCGTCGATCCGCGAGTATTTCCACTTCTTCGGCCTCGACGCGCGCAAGCTTGCCGCCGCCAAGCGCGATGCGCTCATCATGCACCCGGGCCCGATGAACCGCGGCGTCGAGATCGACAGCGAGGTCGCCGACGACATCGACCGCAGCCTGATCCAACACCAGGTGGAGATGGGTGTCGCCGTGCGGATGGCGTGCCTCGAGGTGCTGACCCGCGAGCCCGGAAACGGGCCGCCGGTGAAATGATCCAATGACCGCGCGCACGCTCTTCAAGAACGCGCGCCTCCTCGATCCCGCGACGGCGCTCGACCAGAAAGGCGACCTGCTGGTCGCCGACCGCAAGATCGCGGCGGTGGGGACGCGTGCCGCCGCCGACGCCCCGGGTGCCGCCGTCATCGAGTGCCACGGCCACTGCCTGGCGCCGGGCCTGGTGGATATGCGGGTCGAGCTCCGCGAGCCCGGCCGCGAGCATGAGGAGACCATGGAGAGCGGCGCCGCCGCCGCGGCGGCGGGCGGCATCACCACCATGGTGGCGCTCCCCAACACCGAGCCCGCCATCGACGACGTGGCGCTGGTGGAGTTCGTAGCCCGGCGCTCCCGAGAGGTCGGCGTCCACATCCGGACCTACGCCGCCGCGACCCGCGGCTTCAAAGGCCGGGAGATCACCGAGATCGGCCTGCTCAGCGCCGCCGGCGCCGTCGCCTTCACCGATGCCAACACGGCGATCGCCGACGCCGTGGTGCTCCGCCGGGCCTTCTCCTACGCCCGAACCTTCGACGCGCTCATCGTGCAGCACCCGGAGGAGCCGAGCCTCGCCGCGGGCGGCCATATGACCGAAGGCGAGACCGCGACCCGGCTCGGCCTTTCCGGCATCACGCCCGCCGCCGAGGTGATGATGGTCGAGCGCGACCTCAGGCTGGTGGAGATCACCGGCGCCCGCTACCACGTCGCGCATGTCTCGACCGGCGCCGCGATCGAGGCGATCCGTGCCGCGAAGGCGCGCGGCCTGCCCGTCACCTGCGATACCGCGCCGCCCTACTTCGCACTCAACGAGACCGCGGTCGGCGAATACCGCACCTTCGCCAAGCTCTCGCCGCCGCTCCGGAGCGAGGCCGACCGCCGCGCGGTGGTGGCGGGCCTGCGCGACGGCACCATCGACGCCATCGCGAGCGACCACTCGCCGCACCCGCAGGATTCGAAGCGCCTGCCCTTCGCCTCGGCCGAAGCCGGCATCATCGGGCTCGAGACTTTGCTGCCGCTCACGCTGGAGCTCGTGCACAACGGGCACCTGACGCTGCTGCAGGCGCTGCGGGCGCTGAGCCAGCGCCCCGCGGAGATC
>DATMMM010000256.1:0-11471 GCA_035569735.1 Allostellaceae bacterium
CCTCCGCGCCAACGATGACCGGATTGAGGTCGATCTCGCGAATCCGCTCGCAGAAATCCCAGGCGAGCCGGCCGAGCGCGACCAGGAGCCTCGCAAGTGCAGCGCGGTCGCGTGCCGGACGGCCCCGGTGCGCCCCCATCATCCGCCCGCGATCGAAGCACCCGATCAGCCGCTCCGCCTCCGACCCATCGACGGGAAGCGGCGTCATGACCCGATCCGCCAAACGGTCGGCCTCGACCCCGCCGCGCCCGATCAGGAGCATCGGGCCGAAGGCGTCGTCCCGGCTCACACCCAAAATCAATTCAAGGCCCTGCGTCACCATCGCCTCCACCAAAACGCCAGAGATCGACGCGTTTGGAACCGCGCGCCGCGCGTTCGCGAGAATCGTTCCGTAGGCGGATCGCACGGCGCTTTCGTCCGTCAGAGCCAGCGCCACCGCGCCGGCGTCAGTCTTGTGGGGAATCTCCGGCGATTGCACCTTGAGCGCCACGGGAAACCCAATCTCGGCGGCCGCGCGCGCGGCTTCCTCTGCGCTCGCCACGAGCCGATGCTTCGGCACGGCAATGCCATAGTCTCCGAGGATCGCAACCGCCTCCGCTTCCGTGAGCGTATCGCCTGCACGGTCGAGCCGGCGCGACGCCGCGTCATAGCCCGGAGCCGGCTCGGGCGACATCGGCGGCGCGAGCGATTGCGCCCCGGCCACGCGGGCGCGCTCGGCGAGCAGGTAGAGCGCACGGGCGACACCGCGCATGCTGGTGTAGAGCGGCAGGCCGATGGCCTCGAGATCGGCCCGTGCACTCTCCGCGGGCAAGGGATAGCTGTAGAACAGGATCGGCTTGCGACAGCGGTCGACGATCTCCTTGAGCTGGACCCGCTCGCCGGCAAGTCTCGTGTCCGCGGCGAGCGAGCTTGCCACCACGATGGCGTCGACTTCATCGCTCGCCTCCAGCGCCTCGAGCGCGCGCACGCGGAAATCCGTGCGGATCGCCTGGCCCGTGATGTCGATGGGATTGCCGGCGGCACCGTAACTCGGCAGAAACGCGCGGATCCTCGACTGGAGCGAGGCGCTGAATTCCGGCACCACGAGACCGTTGGTCTCCAACGTGTCCGCAAGCCATCCGCCGACGCCGCCGGAAATCGTGATGACGCCCGTGCGTATGCCCTTCGGCTCCGGACAGAGCGCCGCCGCGGCGGCGACGTCGAGCATGTCGTCCTGGTCCTCGCCGCGGATCACGCCGTAGCGCCGGAAGGCCGCGTCATAGGCCGCATCGGCGCCGGTCAGGCTCGCGGTATGCGAGATGGCCGCCCGGCGCGCCGCAACGGAGCGGCCGATCTTGGCGACGATGAGCACCTTGCCAAGATCGAGCGCGCGTTGCGCCATCGCGATGAAGGCGGCGCCGCGGCGCACCTGCTCCACGAACATGAGCACGACCCCGGTCTCGGGGTCGTCCAGCAGGAACTCGCCGGCGTCGACGAGATCGAGATCCGCCTCGTTCCCGGTGTTGAGGACATGGCTGAAGGGGAGTCGACGCTGCAGCCCGCGGTTGAAGAACGCGAAAGCGAGGCCGCCGCTTTGCGAGATCACCGCGATGCGCCGCGGCGCCACGGCCGCGCCAAGACGAGGCAGGGCCGTCAGATCGACCGCCGGCGTGAAGCTCGCCACCAGCGGCAGCTTCACATTCATGAGCCCGACGGCGTTCGGGCCGGCGACGATGATTCCGGTGCGCTCGGCGATGGCCCGGATGCCGGACTGCAGCTGGTGCCGGTCCCCGCCCTCCTCGGCGAATCCCGAGCTGAAGATGTAGGCCGCGCGTACGCCGGCCGCGGCGCACTCCTCCAGCACGCCCGCCACCGCGTCCGCGGGTATGGCGATGAGCGCGAGGTCGACCGGCTCTGGCAGCGCCGATATTGAGGGATAGGTGGCGCGGCCGAGGATCTCGCCACCCCTCGCGCTCACCAGGAAGATCCGGCCGGGAAAGCCGCAATGGACGAGCTGGGCCGTGATGCGGCCGCGGATGTGGCCGCCATCGCCGGAGGCGCCGATCACCGCCACCGAGCGCGGACGAAACAGCGCCGCGAGGTCGCGCCGCTCGCTGCCTCGGCTCATCTCAGCGCTGAGCGAGGAAAGGCCAGATGCCGTCCGCGCCCTGGCTTGCCGCCAAGCGGCCAAGCTCCAGCGCCCAGGCGCTCTCGACGCCGAACTCGTCGCGCCACGACCACAGGCGCCGCGTCAGCTGATGCAGGCGATGCTCGTGGGTGAACCCGATCGCGCCATGCACTTGATGCACGATGTCGGCGACCTTGCCCGCGGCCTCTCCGACCCGAAGCTTCGCCGCGCCCGCCGCGAAGGCGAGATCGCCGGCGCCGGCTGCGGCCACCGCCGAGGCGACCGCCACGCCGGCGGCGGCCACCTGCTCCGCCGCGAGCGCCAGCTGCTGCTGGATCGCCTGAAATTTTCCGATCGGACGGCCGAATTGCACGCGGTCCCCGGCATAGGTGACCGCAAGCTGCAAGGCCTCCTCCAGCGCGCCCGCCATTTGCGCGGCTCGAAACAGCGCGCCCATCCGATAGACGTCGGCAGCATCTGCATCCTTGGGAGCGCCGGCGACCGAGCGTGCATCGAGCTCGAGCTCCAGCACGATGTCGTCCCGCGGCTCGCCCGCGAGGTTCCGGCCAGGCTCGATCCTGCCGGGGAGGGGTGCCACGACGGCCACCGCCACACCCGTGGACACAACCAAGCCGCCGGCCTGGCGAGCCCACGGTATGCCGCGCGCCGCGCCCGAGAGACGCCAGCCGCTGCCCGTGCGACGCAGCTCCAGACGGTCTTCCGGTCCGTCCACCGCCAGCGCCAGCGGACCCTCCGGGGCTGTCAAACCCACGCGGCCGGCGAGCCAGCGCGCCAGCATCGTCTCCGGGATCGGCAGCGGCACGGCGTAGCGGCCGGCGGCACGCAAGACATCGACGGCGTCGCCGAGCCCGTCGACCGCACCCCCACTTGCACTGGCAAGCGCGTCGAGAAAGCCTGCCTCCATGACCGCGTTCCAGAGGTCAGCCGGCCAGATGCCGGCCTCGGCGGCGTTCACGACAGCGGGTGTCGCCAAATCGGCGAACAGGCGCTCTGCGGCATCGTAGACGAGGCCGTTGGTCATCGCAGCCCCAAGCCGCGGGCGATGATGCCGCGGAGGATCTCTCGCGTGCCCCCGCGCAGCGTGAAGGACGGCGCATGCAGCACCGCCTCGGCGAAGGTCTCCTCGAACCGGTCGTTGCCGCCGCTGCGCGAGCCCCGCGGCGCCAGGAGCCGCACGAGCTCGGGGATCTCCCGCTCGAAGCTGTTGCCGAGGTCCTTCACCAGCGCGGCTTCGAGGTTGGGCGTCTCGCCGGCCTGCAGCATGCCCGCGACCGAGAGCGACATGTGCCGGAGCGTCCAGAGATGCGTGGTGAGGCGCCCCAGCGCCTCCGCCGCGCGCGGGTCTGGATTGGTGCCGATCCGGCGCGCGAACTCGACCAGCAGCCGGAACGTGCTGACGAACCGCTCAGGTCCCGAGCGCTCGAAGGCGAGCTCGCTGGTCACCTGCTGCCAGCCCGCGCCCTCCTTCCCCACCAACCGATTGGCCGGCAGGAACACGTCGTCGAAGGTCACCTCGTTGAAATCGAGATTGCCGGCGAGGTTTTTGATCGGACGGACCGTGACGCTCGTGGCCTTGAGATCGACGATGAACTGCGACAACCCGGCATGCCGGTCCCCGTCGGCGGGCGAGGTGCGGCAGATCGTGATCGCGTAGTGCGAGCGGTGGGCGTGGCTGGTCCAGACCTTGCGGCCGTTGAGGCGGAACCCGCCGTCGACCTTGTCGGCGCGGGTGCGAATGGAGGCGAGGTCGGAGCCCGAATCGGGCTCGCTCATGCCGATGGAGAAGTAGGATTCGCCCCGCGCGATCGCGGGCAAGAACTCCAGCCGCTGCTCCTCGGTGCCGAAGCGCAGCAGCAGCGGCCCGCTCTGCCGGTCGGCGATCCAATGCGCCGCCACGGGGGCTCCCGCCACCAGCATCTCCTCGGTGGCGACGTAGCGCTCCAGCATGCTGCGCTCCTGGCCGCCGTACTTCTTGGGCCAAGTCATGCCGATCCAGCCGCGGGCACCGATGGCGCGGCTGAACGCGGGCGAATGATTGGTCGCGAAATCCCCCGCGGGCGCCCAGAGCCCGCTCGCCCTCGCATCCGCGAGGAAGCCGCGAACCTCTTGCCGCAACGCGTCGCAGGCGGGTGGCAAGGTTACGGGATCGAAGCGAAAGGCGATGCCCATGGGGCTGGCGAGCCGAATTGCCTCGGAAGCGGCTGCGCGATGGTATCGGCGCATCCGAATCGGGTCAAACCTCCGGCGGCGGGCAAGCCCGCCTAGAGATGAGTTCCTCGGTCGAGAATGATCGCGGTGTACTCGCGGTAGCTCATGCCCAATTCCTGTGCACGGGCGAGCCGCGCGAGCGCGATCTCGCGGCCAGGCGTTTTCCACGCGCGGCGATGAGCGCGGCGCCAGCAGTATCCGCTCCAGCCGATACCCAGCTCCTCGAGCGGCGGACCTTGGTTATGGCCGATGCCGGTCGGCATTCGCGGTACCCCTATCGAAGTGGCAAGCGCATAATCAGCAAGCAATTTCAATGCCAGCGGAGCCGATTTCTCGCCGCAATCAACAGACTAACGGGTTCTCAATCATCTAAGCCTAGCATCCGGCTCGCCGACGCAGCGATGCCGCAATCGATGTTCCCCCTCGCCCATTGGATCCGGATCCTCGCCAGCCTGCCCCAGCCGGCGGCGTTGGTCAGCGGCGCCTCCGGCATCATCGAGGCCGCCAATCCCGGCTTTGCCGGTTTGCTCCATTGCGTGGCGGAGGAGCTCCAAGGACAAGGGCTCGCAAGCTGGTCGGAGCGCGCCGATCGCACCGCGCTGTTGAGCGCGCTCGCCGCCGGCGCAGAGACGAAAAGCGTCGAGGTCCGCGTGACCCGGCCGCTCGATGGGCACGGCACGCTCGAGCTGAGCCTCGGCGCCGCGCTCGAGGCAGGGCGGCGGCTCGTCCTCGCGCGCGAGATCAAGACGGAGGAGCGCTCGCAGCGGCAGCTGCTGCAGTACTTTCGCGACGCCATCGACAGCGTCGGTCACATGGTGGCGATCTTCGATGCCGACGACCGGATGATCGCCTACAACCGCAACTACCGCGAAGGCTATCGCGTGGGAGACCGGGACCTGCCGGCCGAGGTCAGGCTCGAGGGCAAGACCTACCGCGAATGCATGGAGCTTCGCGCGAAGTACAAGCTGCATCGCGAATTCCTGGACCAGCCCTGGAAATTCGTGGATGACCGCGTGCGCCAGCACAACCAGGACAAAGCTCAGACGATCACGCTCGCCAATGGGCAAACGCTGAAAGTGGAGAAGCGCACCCTGCCCGACGGGGTGCGCGTCATCGTCGGCACCGACATCACGGAGATCGCGGAGGGCGAGCGGAAACGCCGGGACCTCGAGGCTCAGCTGCATCATTCGCAGAAGCTGGAGGCGCTCGGCACGCTCGCCGGCGGCATGGCGCACGACCTCAACAACACCCTGGTTCCGATCGTGGCGCTGAGCCAGGCGATGGCTCGGCGCGCGCCCGAGGACTCGCGCGATCGGACGAGCCTCGATCTCATCCATCAAGCGGCCGACCGCGCCCGCGACCTCGTGCGGCGGATCCTGACTTTCTCGCGCAAGGAAACGGCGGAGCGCAAGCCGGTGGATTTGGGCGACGTGGTCGGCCAAAGCGTCAAGCTGCTGCGCTCGCTGGTCCCCACGACGATCGACCTCGTTTCCGAGCTCGCGCCGGTGCCGCCGGTGATGGGGGACCCCGGGCAATGCTACCAGATCCTGGTGAACCTGGTCTCCAATGCCTCGCGCGCGATCGGCAACGGACCCGGCACGATCACGGTGCGGCTCGCCTACGATCCCGCGACGCACGAGGTGATGCTCGCGGTCGAGGACACCGGTTGCGGCATGGACGAGGCGACGCAACGGCGGATCTTCGAGCCGTTCTACACCACGCGCAAAGTCGGCGAGGGCACCGGCCTCGGCCTTTCCGTCGTGCACGGCATCGTGGCGAGCCACGGCGGTCGCATCGACGTCCAGAGCGCGCCCGGCCAGGGCGCGACGCTCACGGTCCGCCTGCCGCGGGCGCTCGACACGGCCGAGCGAGAGGCGCCCGCCGCCTGACCGCCAAGCGCGCGGATCAGCGCGCCGCGCCAATCCCGTAGAAGCGCGCGGCATTCTCGCCCAGGACGCGCTCGCGGCTCGCCCGGTCGAACGGCCGAAGCAGGGCTTCGGTCGCCGCCCACCAGCGCTCATAGCCGCCGGCCAATTCGACCACCGGCCAGTCGCTGCCCCAGATCAGGCGCTCGGAGCCGAAGCAGTCGAGGAGGTGGTCCGCGTAGGGCTGCAGATCCGCCATCCCCCACGTCGCGCTCGCTTCCGTGGCGAGGCCCGAGAGTTTGCACCACGCGTCCGTTTCCCGCGCGAGCGCGCGCATGTCGGCGGCCCATGGCTCTCGCTCGTTGGCCGCGATGCGCGGCTTGGCCGCGTGATCGATGACCAGCTTGAGCGCGGGATATCGATCGAGGAGCCGGCGAAGGTTGGTCAGATGCCTCGGCTGCACCAGCGCGTCGAAGCGCAGGCCAAGGTCGACGACCGCGCGGAAGGCCGGATCGAGCCCGGGATTCAGCATCCAATCGGTATCGGGGATGTCCTGCATCATCGGCCGCACGCCGCGCAGCAGCGGATCGCGTGCGAGCCGCTCGAGCCGGCGCGCCGCGTCATGCGCCTCGAAGTCGATCCAGCCGACCACGGCCTTGACGAGACCGCCGCTTTCGCCGGCGAGGCCCAAGAGAAATTCCGTCTCGGTTTCGCTCGGAGCCGCTTGCACCAGGACCGTGCCCGAGATGCCCGCGGCGGCGAGATGCGGCTTCAGGTCCTCGATGCCGAAGTCCCGATAGATCGGCGCGAGCGCCGGCGTGAGCCAGCCGTAATCGCCGCGCGCGAGGCACCAGAAATGCTGGTGCGCGTCGATCCGCATTACAGGGCTCCCCCGGCAGCGAGACCTCCGGCGCGAGGAGCTTCGCGTCTCGGCTCCTGGTCTCGCCGGAGCGGCCTCTCTTCGGAGCGCATGTTGGCCTGCCTGTTTTGCAATGGATACCGGATTGGAATAACGTTTGCCGGCAAGAAGCAGCACAGCTGCGCGAGCAATTTCGTCTCGGGAGGAAAGCACGATGAAGGATCGCAATCACGGACTATCGGCGATTTCGCGACGCAACCTTCTGAAAGCAGGCGCGAGCGCCGCCGGCATCGCGGCCCTCGGCTCGGCTCCGAGCTTCGCACCCGAGGCGCTTGCGCAGAATGGCTTCGACTGGAAGCGCTTCAAGGGCGAGCACCTCGAGGTGTCGCTGACGCTCGGTCCGCGCGGCGAGCTCCTGCAGAAAAACCGGAAGGAGTTCGAGGACCTCACGGGCATGACCGTGGGCGACGAGCAGGTGCCGGAGCAGCAGCATCGCCAGAAGGTCGCCATCGAGTTCACGTCAGGCAACACCAGCTTCGACGTGGTGACCATGGCCTACCATGTGCAGAAGCAGCTCTATGGCCGCGGCAAGTGGCTGGTCGACGTCCGCGACTACATCAAGGACCCCAAGCTCACGAACCCCGAATTCGATTTTGCCGATTTCGCCAAGGGCGCGATGGACTATGCGACCCAGCGGGACGGGCGGCTCGACACGCTGCCGCTCAATCTCGACTACTTCGTGATCTACTGGAACAAGGAGCTGTTCGCCGCCAGGGGCGTCACCTATCCCAAATCTTTCCCGGAGATCATCGAGGCGGCGGCGACGCTCAACGATCCCAAGGCCGGGACTTCCGGCTGGATCATGCGCGGCCTCAAGAATGCCAACCTGCCGCCCTACCTGACCTTCCTGTTGGGCTACGGCGTCGACTCCATCGACCCTGATCTCACCATTCACATGGATGGGCCGGAGGCGATCGAGGCCGCCAAGATCTATCAGAAGCTCGAGAGGGAATTCGCGCCACCGGGCGTCACCGGCTTCAATTGGAACGAGTGCCAGTCGAATTTCCTGCTCGGCAAGGCCGCGATGTGGCTCGACGGCATCGGTTTCGCGCTGCCGCTCGAGGACCCCAACAAATCCAAGGTGGTCGGCAAGGTCGGCTATGGCGTGATCCCGCCGGGACCGAAGGCACAGCGCTCGCCGCTCTTCGGCGACGGCATCGGCATCTCGAATTCGAGCAAGAAGAAAGAAGCCGGCTGGCTCTATTGCCAATGGGCCACCAGCAAGACGATGGCGCAGCGGCAGGTCGAGGGCGCCTATGGGGCTCCCGGACGCAGCTCGGCCTATCAAGCCGCGATGAGCTCGCCGAACCTGAAGGCGCCCAAGGAATGGCTCGAGTGCATGATCGAGACCATCAAGATCGCGCGCGCGGGCCTGCCGGACATCGTGGCGGTGACCGAGTTCCGCGACACCTACGGCGTGGCGCTCACCAACATGATCACCGGAGCCGATCCCGCCACAGAGCTCAAGAAGGCGACCGAGGCATTCAAGCCGGTTCTGATCAAGACCGAGAAAGCCTGACCGGCGAACGATGGCCACCTGGGCGACGCTGCCAGGAAGCAAAGCCGGAGCGCACGGCTTCGGCTCCTTCTGGCTGCGCCTCGCCCGGCTCGTCGGCCCCGGACAAAGGCGCCCTTACGTGCTGTTCGTGCTGCCGGCGCTGGCGATCATCGCGGCCGTCATCATCTTTCCTTGGTTCTTCACGCTCTTCATGAGCGTCCACGACTGGAAGATCACGCAGTCGCGGAGTTTCGTCGGGCTCGATAATTACGCGCAACTGTTCGGCGACGAGCGCTTCCAATGGGCGCTGCTGCGCACCCTCTATTACACGCTGCTCGCCGTGCTGGCACCGCTGATCCTCGGCACGCTGGCAGCCCTGGTGTTCCACCGGAAATTTCCGTTGCGCGGCTTCCTGCGCGGCGTGTTCATCCTGCCGATGATGGCGACACCGGTCGCCGTGGCGCTGGTCTGGACCATGATGTTCCATCCGCAGCTCGGCGTGCTCAACTATCTCCTGAGCCTTGTCGGGATCCCGCCGCAGCTCTGGGTGTTCGATCCCGGCACGGTGATCCCGAGTCTCGTCTTGGTGGAGACGTGGCAGTGGACGCCGCTGGTGATGCTGATCGTGCTCGGTGGACTGGCGGCGCTCCCGACCGAGCCCTATGAGGCGGCGCAGCTCGACGGCGCCTCCGCCTGGCAGACGTTCTGGCGCATCACCTTCCCTATGGTGCTGCCGTTCCTGATGGTGGCGGCGATCATCCGCACCATCGACGCGGTCAAGGCCTTCGACATCATCTTCGTGATCAGCCAGGGCGGGCCAGGCACCGCATCGGAAACCCTCAACATCTTCCTCTATCTGCAGGCCTTCGCCTTCTACAACATCGGCTACGCCTCGGCGGTGGTGGTGGTGTTCTTCGCGCTGATCATCGCGCTCTCGCTGGCTCTTCTCTATGTCCGGCAGAGGAGCAAATGGTCGCCCTGACCACTGCGTCTTGGCAGCTGCAACGGTCGAAGCGCCGCCTGAGGCGCATCGCGAACCGTGTCGCGTTCGGCTTTGCGGTCTTCGTGATCGTCTCGCCGGCGATCCTGGTCTTCCTGTGGATGCTCTCGCTGTCGTTCAAGCCCGAGATCGAGAACATCGCCTATCCGCCCATCTTCATCCCGGAGCATCCCACGCTCGCCAACTTCGCGCGCGTGTTCGAGGCGAGCCCGTTCGGGCGCTATCTCGTCAACAGCCTGATCGTCACCGGGAGCGCCACGCTGCTGGCGATCGCGGTGGGCGTGCCCGCGGGATACGGCATTGCCAAGGCAAAAGCCTATCGGCTGGCGGTGCTGGTATTGATCGCGCGCATCACGCCTAATCTGTCGTACCTCATCCCGCTCTTCATCGTGTTTCAGATGCTGGGCCTCACCGGCACGCTCTGGCCGATGGTGATCACGCACCTCGTCATTACCGTGCCGATCGTGGTCTGGGTGATGATCGGCTTCTTCGAGACGCTGCATCCCGATCTCGAGGAGGCCG
Organism: Allostellaceae bacterium; assembly: GCA_035569735.1. Taxonomy (GTDB): domain Bacteria; phylum Pseudomonadota; class Alphaproteobacteria; order ATCC43930; family CGMCC-115725; genus DASZHJ01. The sequence goes on from DATMMM010000256.1 coordinate 10,141, forward strand.
CGCTGATCGACGGCGCCACGCTCTGGCAGGCATTCCGATATATCGCCCTGCCGCTGTCGCGGCCGGGCGTCGTGGTGGCGGCGATCCTCGCCTTCATCTTCTCCTGGAACAATTTCATCTTCGGCGTGGTGCTGGCGGGCCGCGAGACCCGGACCTTGCCGGTCGCGGTCTATAACGTGCTCACCTTCGAGCAGATCTCCTGGGGCCCGCTCGCCGCCGCGGCCCTGCTGGTGACGCTGCCGGTTCTCATTCTCACGGTCGTCATCCAGCGCGAGATCGTGGGCGGCCTCGCCGCCGGCGGGGTCAAGGGCGGCTGACGATTCTTCCGCGCAATCACTATTCAGAACAAGAGGATCTCATGGCCGACAAGCGCATCGATCTCTATAGCGACACTAAGACGAAGCCGACCGCGGAGATGCGGCGGTTCATGATGGCGGCCGAGGTCGGCGACGAGCAGAAGGACGAGGACCCGACGGTCCTGCGTCTCTGCGCGATGGTGGCGGAGCTCTTGGGAAAGGAGAGCGCGATGTTCCTGCCCTCCGGCACCATGTGCAACGAGATCGCGATCCACGTGCACTGCCGGCCCGGCGAGGAGGTGCTTTGCGACGAGACCGCGCACATCATCATCGCCGAGGCGGGCGGGCCCGCGGCGCTCAGCGGCGTGATGGTGAACCCGATCCGCGGCAAGCGCGGCATCTATACCGGGGAGCAGCTTCGCACGGCCGTCCGCACCGAGAGCCGCTACGCGCCGCGCTCGCGGCTGGTCGAGGTCGAGCAGACCTCCAATCTCGGCGGCGGCTCGGTCTGGCCCTTGGCGACCATCCAGGACGTCGCCAAGACCGCGCGCTCGCTCGGCCTCAAGCTGCACATGGACGGCGCCCGGCTCTTCAACGCGGTGGTCGCGAGCGGCGTCCCCGCCGCGGCCTATGCCGAGCCCTTCGACACCGTCTGGGTCGATTTCACCAAGGGTCTCGGCGCCCCCGTCGGCGCAGCGCTCGCCGGCAGCCGCGACTTCATCCGCGAGGCTTGGCGCTTCAAGCAGCAGTGGGGCGGCGCCATGCGCCAGGCCGGCATCATCGCCGCCGCCGGCATCTACGCGCTCGAGCATCACGTCGATCGGCTCCGCATCGACCACGAGAATGCGCAACGCCTGGCGCAAGGCCTCGCGGGTCTGCGCGGCATCGACATCGACCCGAAGGGGGTCGAGACCAATCTCGTGTTCTTCCAGGTGACGCCGCAGTCCGGCTGGACCGCGCCCGATCTCGCGCGAGAACTGCGTGAGCAGGGCATCGAGGTCGGCGCCTTCGGACCGACCTTGATCCGCGCGGTGA
>DATMMM010000257.1:0-7333 GCA_035569735.1 Allostellaceae bacterium
ACGCACATGTGCGGCGCGCCCATCGTGATGACCATGCTGCTGAACGCGGCCGCCGCCGATCGGCGCGAGCTGCCGCGACCCGTCGAGATCATGACCGCGGGCTCGGCGCCGCCCGCCGCCGTGATCGAGGGCATGGAGAAGCTCGGGTTCAAGATCATCCATGTCTACGGCCTGACCGAGGTCTACGGGCCCTCGGTGGTCTGCGCATGGCATGGGGAATGGGACGCGCTGCCCTCGGCCGAGCGCGCGGCGCTCAAGGCACGCCAGGGCGTCAATTATCCCGTGCTCGAGGGCTTGATGGTGGCGGATCCCGCGTCGCTCGCGCCGGTGCCCAAGGACGGCGCGGCCATGGGCGAGATCTTCATGCGCGGCAACATCGTGATGAAGGGTTATCTCAAAAATCCGACGGCGACCGAGCAGGCCTTCGCCGGCGGCTGGTTCCACACCGGTGATCTCGGCGTCTGGCACCCCGATGGCTATGTCGCGATCAAGGACCGCTCGAAGGACATCATCATCTCCGGCGGCGAGAACATCTCTACGATCGAGCTCGAGGGCGTGCTCTACCAGCATCCCGCGGTGATGGAGGCGGCGGTGGTGGCGCGGCCCGACGAGACATGGGGCGAGAGCCCTTGCGCCTTCGTGATGCTGAAGTCGGGACGCGAGGCCACGCCGCAGGAGATCATCGGCTTCTGCCGCGAGCGCCTCGCGCGCTTCAAGGTGCCGAAGACCGTGGTGTTCGGTCCGCTGCCGAAAACCTCCACCGGCAAGATCCAGAAATTCGTGCTCCGCGAGCAGGCAAAGGCGCTCGGCTGAGATGAGCTCGGCGGGGGCTCTGGGCGCGAGGGCGAGCGCGCCGCTGATCGCCGCGGTCTACACCGCGACTATCCTGCTGAGCGCGGTGCTGATCTTCTGGATCGAGCCGCTCTTCCCCAAGATGATGCTGCCGATCCTCGGCGGCACGCCCGCCACTTGGGTCACGGCGCTGATGTTCTACCAGGCGGCGCTGCTGCTGGGTTACGGCTACAGCTTCCTGCTCACGCGCGCGGTGCCGTTGCGATACCAGGTCGCGGTCCATATGGCCGTGCTGGCGCTCGCCGCCTTCGCGCTGCCGCCCGCATTGCCGGCGGCGGTTGCGCTGGGCGATCACCCGGTCTTCCAGGTGCTGCTCATGATGGCGGCGGGCATCGGCGCGCCGCTGCTGGCGCTCTCGGCCTCGGCGCCGCTGCTGCAGCACTGGTTCACCCGCACCGCGCACCCGCACGCCCGCGACCCCTATTTCCTTTACGCCGCCAGCAATATCGGCAGCCTCGGCGCGCTGCTCGCTTTTCCGGTCGCGGTCGAGCCCATGCTCGGGCTTGGCCTGCAGACCCGCGCCTGGGCGATCGGCTACGCCGCGCTCGCGGCGCTGATCCTCGCCTGCGCGAGCCTCGCCCGCTCCGGCGGCGAGGCCGCGAAGACGGAGGACGCGGCGCCCGATGCAGCGCCCGCGCATCCCTGGCGCGAGCGCGCGCTCTGGCTGGCGCTGGCGGCGGTGCCGTCGAGCCTGCTCGCGGGCACCACGACCAAGATCACCACCGAGGCCGCGGCGGGCCCGCTCTTCTGGGTGGTGCCGCTGGCACTCTATCTGCTGACCTTCGCGCTCGCCTTCGCGCGGCGGCGCTGGCTGCCGCTGCGGCCGGTGCTGTGGGTGCAGACCATCGCCACGGCGCTCATCGTTATCGAATCCTGGATCGAGGGATGGTTCGGCGGCTGGCCGGTGATCGCGATCCTGATCGCGGTGCTGTTCCTCACCGCCTATGTCTGCAATTGCCGGCTCGCCGACAGCCGGCCCGGACCCGAACGCACGGGCGAGTATTACCTCGTGATCGCGCTCGGCGGGTTGATCGGCGGCACTTTCAACGCGCTCGTGGCACCCAGCATCTTCCCGGACATCGTGGAGTATCCGCTCGTCCTGGTCCTCGCGATGGCGCTCCGGCCCGCGGGTGGCCAGCCCGTGCGGCCCCGGGACATCGCGATCCCGCTTGGCGTCGGTGCAATCTGCGCGGTGACGCTGCTGCTGAGCTATCTCCGTGAGATGCCGCCGGCAGCGCCCGTGCTGAACCTGATCCTGGCGATCGTGCTGTTCCCGCTCTCGCGGGTGCCCGTGCGTCTCGCGGCGGGAGTGGCGGTGGCGTTCCTGGTGACGGCCATGCCGGGCCTGATATCGCCGCCGCTCAACCGCGAGCGCAACTTCTTCGGCGTGGTCAAGGTGCTGGACGACCCGGAGAACCGGCTGCACCTGCTGGTCAATGGCTCGATCCTGCACGGGCTCCAGAGCACGGAGCCGTCCTCGCGCGACGAGCCCACCAGCTATTATCACCGCAAAGGCCCGCTCGGCGACGTGATGGCGCTGCTTGGCGAGCGCCGCGCGGAGGGCGCCGCGGTGATCGGCCTCGGCGCGGGCACCGTCGCGTGCTACGGCGCGGGAGGCCCGCCCTGGACCTTCTACGAGATCAATCCCGCGGTGGTGCACGTCGCGAGCGACCCCCGCTATTTCTCGTTCCTGCGAGATTGCCAGCCCGAGGCGCGTATCCGCCTCGGCGACGGCCGGCTGCTGCTGGCGAGCGAGCCCGGGCGCTATCCGCTGATCATCCTCGATGCCTTCAGCTCCGATGCGGTGCCGACGCATCTGCTGACGCTGGAGGCGCTGTCGGCTTATCTCGAGAAGCTCGCTCCCGACGGGATCATCGCCGTCAATGTCTCCAACCGCTTCATCGATCTGCCGCCGATCCTGGCCGCGGCGGCCGAGCGCCTCGGCCTCGCGGCGGCTTGGCGGTTCGACGTCGCCACCGATCGTCTCGCACGCTCGAGCAATTGGGTGGCGCTGGCGCGCTCGCCCGAGCTCCTGGCGCCCCTCCTCGCCCAGCGCGGCTGGTCGCCGGCGCGCTCAGGCGGGGTTGAGGCCTGGACCGACGACCGCTCCGACCTGTTCCAGCCGCTGCTGTGGCACATGGGATTGCATCCCTGATCACCGCGGCTCCGGCGGGAAAATCCAATCGAGGAGGGAGCGGCGGTCGGCGGGCTTCGCAGTGAAGGATTGGCCGGTCGCTTCCATACGCGTCTGGATCTGCGCGACCTGCCAGCCCGTGAGATCCGCCAGCGCCGCGGCCTCGCGCCGATAGCGGTCCGGCAGGGATGTCCAGTACCGGTCGCCGGCGGCGCAGGCGGCGCGGCCCTCCCAGGGATGCTGCAGCACGTAGCGGCCCTGGAAATTCTCCCGGTCCTTGGTCTCCATGAAGGCGAGGTCCTCCGGGAAATGCGCGCCGTCGTAGCGCACATGAAGCCGCGTCACGAAGGCATCGGCGCCGGGCGTCGGCCGGAAGGGCTGGTCGTCGTCGCCAGCGATCCAGCGGGCGCCGAGCTCGAGCAGCTCCTTGTTCTTGAGCGGCTCGGCGGCGCAAGGATCGCACCAGCCCATGTCCCAGGCGTATTCCAGGAACACCGCGCGCCTGTCGGCGCGATCGACCGCGCGATCGAACATCGCCCGGTAGAACGGCGCGAAATCGTCCTTGACGTAGAGCGGCACCTCAACGCCGGTCGGCAGCTTCCGGGTCTGGTAGTTCGTGGTCTCGACCCGGCCCTTGCGCGTCAGCGCCAGCACGATCAGGTCCTGCGCCCCGTTGGCGTTGAGCGTGCCGAGCCGGAGCGGCAGCATGAACTTCGCCGTCTCGTAGCGGACCTGCAGCGGCCGCAGGAACCGCCGGCCCTCGAGCGCCATGCGCTCGAGGTTCACCTTGGCGATGAAGAAATGCATCCTCTGCTTGATGTAGCTGCCGAGCACCGCCTCCGCACCCTCGGGCAGGCGATAGCCGTTATCCCCGAGGAAATCGACCAGCCCATTGCTCTCCTTGGCGGAGAGGATGGAGACGTCGTACTCGGCGACGTCATAGGTCGCCTCGACCGTGACGCCGCGATAGGCCTTGGCGCGCTCCAATTGCGCGGACGCGGGCGCCGCCATCGGCCGCCCGCCGAACCCCGCGCTGTCCATGGCTATAGCGGGCGCGCAGGGATCGGGGTCGCGGTACTCGACCAGCCGCGGCGCCGTGAAGGCGTCGAGGTGATCGATGGTCTTCATGTCGACGACGCCGATCTGCTTGCGCTCGATGAAGGTCGGCACCGGCACCACGATGGCGAATTCCTTGGGATCGCCCTCGTAGTCGTTCGCCATGGTGACGGCGGTCTTGCCGCTGTCCCAGCTGAGCACGACCTTGGATGCCTTGTTGAAGAGCTTGCTGTCGGCCTTGGCGACATAGAAGCCGCAGAAGGCCGCCGCGGGCGTTACGGCAGCGCCGAGCTGAGCCAGGATCGCGACTATGGCGACGCTGGTCTTGAGGCGGCGGGCTCGGCGTGGGCTCATCGGGTTGCTCCTGGGTTGGCGGGCTGGATCCACTGGAAGCGTTGCGCCGGAAAGAGCCGGTCGAGCACCGGCGTCAGCGGCGAGAGCGCGATCAGCGCGACATAGAGCGCCGGCCGCATCTGCATGAAGAAGGCGAGCCAATGCGCCAGCAGCGCCACCGCGAGCGCGAGCAGGAGCCGGCCCAACCGCGCATCGGGCGTGGTGCGTGGGTCGGAGATCATGAAGAACGCGAAGATCAGCAGCGAGCCGCTCTCGAGCTGGTGCAGCGGGATCGCCAGGGGATCGCCGAGCCAGAGCGCGCGGCCGAGCAGCAGGCCCGCGTGCGCCCCCAGGAAGAACAGCGAGATGTCCGCGCGCCGCGCCGCCTGCAGCACCAGGATCGCCAGGAACGCCAGCAGCGCCGCAAACCAGACGCTGGCGCCCCACTGGCCCGGCGAGATCCAGACGTGGTCGGTGCCGAACAGCAGCACGACGATCGCGAGCCCCGCGGGATTCCAGAGATGCTTGCCGTCGAGCCGCAGCAGGAATTTGGAGCTGATGGCGATGATGCCGGCGGCCGCATAGATCCACGGCTCGTCCGCGCGCAGCAGCAGGCTCAGCGACAGCCCCGTGATCAGCGGCGAGCGCAGATCGATGCGCGGGAGTTTCCAGATTCGCGAGCACGCGACCTGGGTCGCGAGGGCACTCGCGAGCGCGAGAAGGCTCGGCAGCACGCGCGCGCCGAGATCGAGCGATGCGATGTTGACGGCGAGAAGGGCGCCGAGTGCCCCGATCTGATAATGCCGGGCGTCCGCGAGCCAGGCGCGCGCTCGTCGTGACAACCCGTCGCCACCGCTTCGAGACATGAGCCCACCCTCGTCCCGACGAGCGCGATCTCGTCACCGTTCAGTGGGCCGATCTTCTCCGGGGATTCCGTCCGAACTGCGGCGTGGGTTGGGCATTTGCGCGAGAACTTCGCGCAGTGCGCGACGGGGCCGCTGCGTTACCGCAGAGTCACAATGGTTCGTCGCGGCTAGGGTAACCCCCCTCTCCGCCGCGATAGCGGGGGAGAGGGGACAACCGGTCGATCGCTTTGCGATCGACCCTCCGGGCGGCCCGTCGCAGGGCCGCCGGTTGTCCCCGATCGCGCGTCAGAGCGATCGGGAGGGTGAGGTGGGGCGGCGGCGGTGGCAGCTCTTTCTCTGTCGTGATCCACTCTCAGACGGCGCAGCCCCACCTCACCCGGCCGCCGCTTCCGGGTCGGCCACCCTCTCCCCCGCTTTCGCGGCGGAGAGGGGTATACTCGGCGCGGCAGGGTGAGCTGTGCTTCCGCGGTGCGAACGCATCCGCCATCGACACCCACCTCACCCGGAAGCGGGCGAGGGGCGCTTAAACCTCAGGTCTGATGAGGCTGCTAGTGCTCGTGTTCGAGCAGTTGGATCTGGTCTTTTATCTTCAGCTTCTGTCGCTTTATGTCGTGGATCAGGTCCTCATTGGGCAGCGGCCGGTGGATTTCGTCTTGTAGGGCTAGTTCCAGGCTCTGATGCCGAGCCCTAAGGGACTCGATACGATCCTGCAGCGACATGCAGCTCCTCCTTTGGATCAGACGAGCACTGATCCCATGGTCCTCCTGTGGAGGCTCGGGATCAATAGGGATATGCTGTCGGACCGGCCCGGGGTAAAGCCCTGCGGCGACTCGGAGACCCCCACCCCCATGCGTGATAAAACACGGTTAATCATAGGCTTGAGCGGGGCTTCGGGGATCATTTACGGCGTGCGGCTGCTCAAGATGTTGCGGCCGCTGCCGGTCGAGACCCATCTGGTGATGAGCAAGGCCGCGGAGGTCACCCTCGCCCACGAAACCGACCTGCGCGTCCAGGACGTGCGCGACCTCGCCGACGAGGTCCACGGCATCGGCGATCTGGCGGCGCCGATCTCATCGGGCTCGTTCAAGACCCTCGGCATGATCGTGGCGCCCTGCTCGATCAAGAGCGCGGCGGAGATCGCGGGCGGCGTCACCTCGACGCTGCTGAGCCGCGCGGCCGACGTGACCCTGAAGGAGCGCCGGCGCCTCGTGCTCATGGTCCGCGAGACGCCGCTGCACACCGGCCACCTCCGGATGCTCACGACCCTCTCGGAGCTCGGCGCCGTGGTGGCGCCGCCGGTGCCGGCGTTCTATGCGCGGCCGGAGAGCCTCGAGGCCATGGTGGACCACACGCTCGGGCGCGTGCTCGACCTCTTCGGGATCGAGAGCGGCACGGTCCAGCGCTGGGGCGAGCCGCGGCCGCAGGGCGTCGAGCCGCTGCGCCGCCCGCGCTCGCGCTGATCAATTATCTCCGAGCGAAATGCCGAGGCCGCGCGCGGTGTGCACCAGCGCGCCCAAGAGGTCGACGGTCTGCGGCGCCACGATGGCGTCGGCGAGCGGCACGTCCACCACGGCGCGGTTCTGCCAGGCCACCATGCGATCGAAGCTGCCGCGCGCCACCAGGTCCACGGCATGGACGCCGAAGGCCTGCGCCACCAGCCGGTCGCTCCAGGTCGGCGCGCCGCCGCGTTGCACGTGCCCGAGCACGGTGACGCGGATCTCCGCGCCCGTGAGCGGCCCCAGGACTTCGGCGAGCCTGTGGCCGATGCCGCCGTAGGTGCCGGTATGGCGCTGCCGCACGCTCTTGCCGCCGGGATCGCGCACGGCCTCCGCCACCACGATGAGCACGAAATTACGGCCGCGCCGGCGCAGCTTGTCGATCTGAGCCGCCACGGCCGCGGGCTTGTAGGTGACCTCGGGGATGAGGATCACATCGGCGCCGCCCGCGATCCCCGCCGCGAGCGCGATGTGGCCGGCATCGCGGCCCATCACCTCGAGGATCATCACGCGGTCATGGCTGGCAGCCGTCGGCTGCAAGCGGTCGAGCGCCTCGGTCGCCACGCTCACCGCCGTGTGGTAGCCGATCGCGCTCT
>DATMMM010000258.1:0-5160 GCA_035569735.1 Allostellaceae bacterium
ATCGCTCATGGCTTGCCGCCCTCCTTCGCCTTCTCGTCCCCCGGCAGCAGCTGCGTCATGCCCTCCCAGGGGGACAGGAAGTCGAAGCTGCGGAACTCCTGCTTGAGCTTGACGGGCTCATAGACCACGCGCTTCTGGTCCTCGTCGTAGCGCACCTCGACATATCCCGTCAGCGGGAAATCCTTCCGCAACGGATGACCCTCGAAGCCGTAGTCGGTGAGCAGGCGCCGCAGGTCCGGGTGATCGGAGAAATAGACGCCGAAGAGATCCCAGGTCTCGCGCTCGTACCAATTGGCCGAGCTGAACACGCCGGTGACGGACGGCACCGGCTCGTTCTCGTCGGTCGCCACCTTCACCCGGATGCGGCGGTTATGCTTGAGGCTGAGGAGATTATAGACGACCTCGAAACGCTCGATGCGATGGGGATAGTCGACGCCGCAGAGATCGACCAGCTGCTTGAAGAGCATGCGCGGATCGTCGCGCAGAAACGTGAGCACGCGGACGATCGCCGGGCGCTCGGCCCAGAGGATCAGCTCGCCGCGCACGATCTCCGAGCGGATCACGTCTCCGGGCAACGCCGCGGCAACCTGGTCGCCGAGCTCCTTGAGCGGCTCTGTCATCGATCGATCCCGGCTCCAGCGGCCTCAGCGGGCGAAAACCCGCTGGCGCCTGATCTTCTTCTGGAGCTGCAAGACTCCATAGAGCAGCGCTTCCGCGGTCGGAGGGCATCCCGGCACGTAGATATCCACGGGCACGATGCGGTCGCAGCCGCGCACGACGGAATAGGAGTAATGGTAATAGCCGCCGCCATTGGCGCAGGAACCCATCGAGATCACCCAGCGCGGCTCCGACATCTGGTCGTAGACCTTGCGCAGCGCCGGCGCCATCTTGTTGCAGAGCGTGCCGGCCACGATCATGACGTCCGATTGGCGCGGGCTCGGCCGGAACACCACGCCGAAGCGATCGAGGTCGTACCGGCTCGCGGCCGTGTGCATCATCTCGACGGCACAGCAGGCGAGCCCGAAGGTCATCGGCCAGAGCGAGCCCGTGCGGGCCCAGTTCACCAGCTTGTCGATCTGGGCGACCACGAAGCCCTTGTGCTCGATTTCTTCCACGACGCGTTTGAGAACCGCATCCTGGTCTGCGCCGGGCGTCAGCGCGGCGCTTCCCGCCGTCACTCCCATTCCAGCGCTCCCTTCTTCCACTCGTAGATGAACCCGATGGTCAACACCGCGAGGAAAACCATCATCGACCAGAAGCCGAACAGGCCGATCGATCCCAACGTCACCGCCCACGGAAAGAGGAACGCCACCTCGAGATCGAAGATGATGAACAGGATCGCCACGAGGTAGTAGCGGACGTCGAACTTGCTGCGGGCGTCGTCGAAGGGCGCGAAGCCGCACTCGTAGGGCGAGACCTTCTCTGGATTCGGCAGCTGGCGCGCGGCGAGGAAGGAGGCAAGCACCATCACGAGCGAAAGACCCACGGCGATGCCGAGGAATACCAAGATCGGCAAATACTCGCGCAGCAAACCGTCCATCGCGCTACGATCCCTAGGCTCGTCAAACCCTCGCCTTGCGGTCGGCGCGGAGCACGCGTCGCTGCTCAGCTCGGCTCGACCCGCATCACCCACACTATATGGGAACCGATACACCGAGACGACAGTCCCGGTCGACCGAAGATGGCGGGAGCGACGGGGCTCGAACCCGCGACCTCCGGCGTGACAGGCCGGCGCTCTAACCAACTGAGCTACGCCCCCGCAGGAGGCATCCCGCGGCGGCGACTAGTACCCCGCTGCGCCCGGAAGTGTCAAGCGCCAGAGGCCGCGGAATCTCTATGGTTTTCCGAAGTTTCGCGCGGCGATGTTGGCGCGCGCTCCAGCTGGCGAGAACCCGCGCTGGTGGGCGATGAGGGATTCGAACCCCCGACCTCCTCGGTGTAAACGAGATGCTCTACCGCTGAGCTAATCGCCCGATCGATCGCGCCGACGCATCCGGGATCATCGGTCCCGTACAACGTTTCCGCGTCCGGAGCAACGTCCCTCCGCTCCGAGCACGATCTCGAGGAGCTGGCACGAAGAACAGGCCGATCGCGCGCGACCGGCCTGTTCTATCTCCGACGCTGGTGCGTCAGTTGACCGCGTCTTTGAGGCCCTTGCCGGCCTTGAACTTCGGTTGCTTGGAAGCGGGGATCTTGAGGGGCTCGCCGGTGCGGGGATTGCGGCCCTCGGAGGCCGCGCGCTTGCGTACGTTGAAGGTGCCGAAGCCGACGAGACGAACCTCGTGCCCCTTCTTCAGCGACTTCGTGATCGAATCGAATACGGCGTCCACGGCCTTGGCGGCGTCGGCCTTGGTGAGCTCGGTCACGGCGGCAACGGCATCGACGAGTTCATTTTTATTCACGAGCGGGCCCCCCTCCTGTTCAGTGCGAGATCGATCGTCCGGTCGATGTGTCGGATTGCTTCCGTAAAAACGACGAAGCACGCAAAAGTTTAGATCGACGATCTCGCGGGCGTCAATCGCGCTACCGCGGAAATCCCCAGGTTTTCGCGCACCGTTGCGCGTTCGACACAAAGAAAAAGGCCGTCGCGCTCGCGACGGCCTTCCAACACACTCGGTAAGTCGTTGAGAACGCGCGCTCGCCTCAGTGAGTGACGAGACCGGGCCGCTCGCCTTCGGCCGGCGGAATGACCGCGGGCGGAGTTGGAGGCGCGGCGTCCTCGCTCCACTCGATCGGCGCCAACGGCGCAACGAGCGCGTGCTTCAGCAACTCGTCAACGGTCGCGACCGGCACGAGCGTGAGACCGCTCTTCACGTTGTCCGGAATCTCCGCGAGATCCTTCTCGTTCTCTTTGGGTATCAGCACGGTGGAGAGCCCGCCGCGCAACGCCGCGAGCAACTTCTCCTTGAGGCCGCCGATGGGCAGCACGCGGCCGCGCAACGTGATCTCGCCGGTCATCGCGATGTCCCTGCGCACGGGAATGCCCGTGAGCACCGAGACGATCGACGTCACCATCGCCACACCCGCCGAGGGCCCATCCTTGGGCGTGGCGCCCTCGGGCACGTGCACGTGGATGTCCTTGCGCTCGAACAGGGTGGGCTTGATGCCGAAGGCGGCGCTGCGCGATTTCACGTAGCTTTCGGCGGCCTGCACCGACTCCCGCATGACATCGCCGAGCTTGCCGGTCGCCGTCACCTTGCCCTTGCCGGGCACGGTCACCGCTTCCACCGACAGGAGTTCGCCGCCGACTTCGGTCCACGCCAAACCCGTGGTGACGCCGACGAGGTCCTTCTCCTCGACTTCACCGAAGCGGAAGCGGCGCACACCCCCGAACTTCTCCAGATTCTTCGCGGAGATCGTGAGGTGCTTGCGCTTCTTCATGGCGATCTCCTTGATCGCCTTGCGCGTGAGGTTCGCGATCTCGCGCTCGAGATTGCGCACGCCCGCCTCGCGCGTGTAGTAGCGGATCAGATCCCTGAGCGCGTCCTCGGTGATCGACCACTCGCCCTTCTTGAGCCCGTGCTGCTTGACCTGCTTGGGGATCAGGTGGCGGCGCGCGATCTCGACCTTCTCGTCCTCGGTGTAGCCGGGGAGCCGGATCAGCTCCATGCGGTCGAGCAGGGGCTGCGGCATGCGCAGCGTGTTCGCCGTGGTGACGAACATCACGTCCGAGAGATCGTAGTCGACCTCCAGATAGTGATCGTTGAAGGTCGAATTCTGCTCGGGATCGAGCACCTCCAGGAGCGCCGAGGACGGGTCGCCGCGCCAGTCGGCGCCGAGCTTGTCGACCTCGTCGAGCAGGAAGAGCGGGTTCGAGGACTTCGCCTTCTTCATGCCCTGGATCACCTTGCCCGGCATCGAGCCGATATAGGTGCGCCGGTGGCCGCGGATCTCCGCCTCATCGCGCACGCCGCCCAGCGACATGCGCACGAAATTGCGGCCGGTGGCGCGCGCCACCGATTTGCCGAGCGAAGTCTTGCCGACGCCCGGCGGACCCACGAGGCAGAGGATCGGTCCCTTCACCTTGCGCATCCGTTGCTGCACGGCGAGGTACTCGAGGATGCGCTCCTTGACCTTCTCCAGGCCGAAATGGTCGTGGTTCAGCACCTTCTCCGCGGCCTTGATGTCACGCTTGACCTTGGTGCGCACCTGCCACGGGATCGACAGCATCCAATCGAGGTAGTTGCGCACCACCGTCGCCTCGGCCGACATCGGGCTCATCGTGCGGAGCTTCTTCACCTCGGCGAGCGCTTTGTCACGGCCCTCCTTGGAGAGCTTGGTCTTGTTGATACGCTCCTCGAGCTCGGCGAGCTCGTCGCGGCCCTCCTCGCCCTCGCCCAGCTCCTTCTGGATCGCCTTCAGCTGCTCGTTCAGGTAGTACTCGCGCTGCGTCTTCTCCATCTGGCGCTTCACGCGCGAGCGGATGCGCTTTTCGACCTGGAGCACGCCGATCTCGGCTTCCATATAGCCGAACACTTTTTCCAGCCGCTCGGAGATCGTCTCGGTCTCTAGGAGCTCCTGCTTCTCCGGAATCTTGAGCGCTAGGTGCGAGGCGATGGTGTCGGCGAGCTTGGAGGGGTCCTCGATCTGATTGATCGAGACCAGCACCTCCGGCGGGATCTTCTTGTTGAGCTTGATGTACTGCTCGAACTGCGAGACCGCCGTGCGCGCCAGCGCCTCGAGCTCCTGCTGATCGCCGGGCTTCTCCACGATGGTCTCGCCATAGGCCTGGAAGAACTGCTCGTTCTCCGCGAAGCGCAGCAGGCGCGCGCGCTGCCCCCCCTCGACCAGCACCTTGACCGTGCTGTCCGGCAGCTTCAGCAACTGCAGCACCGTGCCGACGGTGCCGACCGAGTAGATGTCAGCGGAAGTCGGGTCGTCTTGCGCCGCGTTCTTTTGCGTCACCAGGAGGATCTGCTTGTCCTCCTTCATCACGTCCTCGAGCGCCTTCACCGACTTCTCGCGCCCGACGAACAGCGGCACGATCATGTGCGGGAAGACGACGATGTCGCGCAGCGGCAGGACCGGGAAGAGCGCACCGCGGGAAAGCTCAAACATAGAACCTCTTTCTCATGCTGCCCCGGAGCGATGGAACGGTGCCCCGGACAAGGAACATCTGCCGCCGCTGCCCCGCGGCCGCAGGTACATTCTAAAGTGGCG
>DATMMM010000259.1:0-6972 GCA_035569735.1 Allostellaceae bacterium
GTGCCGTCATGGCGACCCCCGAGACAAGCGGCGAGACCGATTTCGGCTTCGAGCGCGTAGCTTTGGAGGAAAAGCCCGGCCTGGTGCGCCGCGTCTTCGACGCAGTGGCGCCCCGCTACGATCTCATGAACGATTTGATGAGCGCCGGCGTCCATCGTCTCTGGAAATCCGAGATGATCCGGCGGCTCAACCCGCGCCCGGGCCAGGTGCTGCTCGATGTTGCCGGCGGCACCGGCGATATCGCCGAGCGGTTCGTGGCGAGATCGGGCACGGCGGCGATCGTCTGTGACGTGAACCAGGCGATGCTGGAGGCCGGCCGCGACCGCGCCATCGATCGCGGACGCCTCGGCGAGATCGCGTGGCTCTGCGGCGATGCCGAGGCGTTGCCCGTCGCGGGCCGCAGCGTTGATGCCGTCACCATCGCCTTCGGGCTCAGGAACGTCACGCGCATGGAGGCGGCGCTCAGGGAGATGCGGCGCGTGCTCAGGCCCGGCGGCCGGTTCCTTTGCCTGGAGTTCAGCCGGGTGAGCCTGCCCGGGCTCGCGCAGCTCTACGATCTCTATTCTTTCAATGTCCTGCCGCGGATCGGCGCCGTGGTGACGGGCGACCGCGAGGCCTATCAGTATCTGGTCGAGAGCATCCGCCGGTTCCCGGACCAACAGGAGCTCGCCCGGCGCATGGAGGCTGCGGGTTTCGAGCAGGTGACGGTCCGAAATCTTTCCGGTGGCATTGCGGCGCTGCATTCAGGCTGGCGGCTCTGAGGGCGGATGCTCCGGCTTCTGCGCGCCGGCCGCCACCTCGCCCGGCTCAGCCAGATCGCGCTGACGCTCGCGCGCTACGACGCGCTGTTTCCGCTCGAGCGCGTCGCGGGCCTGGCGCCGATCCTGGCGTTGGCGCGGCTGGTGCGCCGGCGCTCGCCGGTGCCGATGCGGCCGGGCGAGCGTCTGGCCACCGCACTTCACGCGCTCGGGCCCAGCTTCATCAAGCTGGGCCAGGCGCTCTCCACGCGTGCCGACCTGGTGGGCGAGGATATCGCGAGCGACCTCTCGGCGCTGCAAGATCGGCTGCCGCCGTTCCCGAGCGCGGAGGCGCGGGCCACCGTCGCCGCCGAGCTCGGCGCACCGGTCGAGAGCCTGTTCGCGAGCTTCGAGGATCCCCCGATCGCCGCCGCGTCCATCGCGCAGGTGCATCTGGCGACGACATCAGAAGGTCGCCCCGTCGCGGTGAAGGTGCTGCGGCCGGGGATCAAGGCGGCCTTCACGCGCGATCTCGACCTCTTTCTCTGGATCGCCGATTTGGTCGAGCGCACCCAGCCGTCGCTCCGCCGGCTCAAGCCGACGGCGGTGGTGAACACCTTTGCGGAGACCGTGTCGGTTGAGATGGATCTGCGCTTCGAGGCGGCGGCGGCCTCGGAGCTCCGGCATAACCTCAAGGACGATCCGGATTTCCGCGTGCCCGAGGTCGACTGGCGGCGCACCAGCCGGCAGGTGATGACCTCCGAGCGCGTCGCGGGCATTCCCATCGACGAGCGCGAGCGGTTGATCGCGGCCGGGCACGAGCCGCGCGCCATCCTGGAGAAGGCCGCCAACGCCTTCTTCAAGCAGGTGTTTCGCGACGGCTTCTTCCACGCCGACCTGCATCCGGGAAACCTGTTCGTCGCCGAGGACGGCGCCATCGTCGCGGTGGACTTCGGCATCATGGGCCGCCTCGACCGCAAGACCCGGTTCTTCCTCGCGGATATGCTCTTGGGCTTCCTCACCGGCGATTACCGGCGCGTCGCCCAGGTGCATTTCGATGCCGGCTATGTGCCGCCTCGGCAATCGCTCGAGGCCTTCGCCCTGGCTTGCCGCTCGATCGGCGAGCCGATCCTGGAGCGGCCGCTGCACGAGATCTCGCTCGCGCGGCTCCTGGCGCAGCTCTTCGAGGTGACCGAGCGGTTCGAGATGGAGACGCAGCCGCAGCTCCTCCTGCTGCAGAAGACCATGTTGGTGGCCGAGGGTGTCGGACGACGCCTCGATCCCAGCGTCAATATGTGGACGCTGGCGCGGCCCTTGATCGAGGAGTGGATGCGCGAGAACCGCGGCGTCGAGGCGCGGGTCGCCGATGCCGCGGCCGCGGCGGCGGGCCTGCTGGAGCGGCTTCCCTCGCTCGTCCACAACCTCGAGCGCGCGAGCTCGATACTGGTGAACGAGGGCCTGCAGCTCGACGAGGAGGCAATGAGAGCGCTGCGCGAGCGGCGCGAGGCGGTGCGCGTGGTGGCGGTACCGCTCTGGCTCATTGCGGTGGCCTTGCTGGCGATAGCGGTGGCGTTATGGTAGGGGTGAGGCTCGATCAAGCCCTGGACCGGAGGTCCCGGTGACGCTCCAGAACCGGCGCATTCTGCTGATCATTTCCGGTGGCATCGCCGCTTATAAGAGCCTCGACCTGATCCGTCGGCTGCGCGAGCGCGGCGCCACGGTGCGCTGCATCCTGACCTCGGGCGCGCAGCGGTTCATCACGCCGCTTGCCGCCGGCTCGCTCTCGGGAAATCCGGTGCACACCGATCTCTTCTCGCTGACCCAAGAGAGCGAGATGGGGCATCTGCGGCTGGCTCAAGAATCGGATCTGGTGGTGGTGGCTCCGGCGACGGCGGACATCCTGGCGAAGATGGCGGGCGGGCTTGCCGACGATCTCGCCGCGGCGACGCTGCTCGCGACCGACAAGCCGGTGCTGGTGGCGCCCGCCATGAATTGGCGCATGTGGCAGCACGTGGCCACGCGCGCCAACCTCGCGCTGCTGCGCGAGCGCGGCGTGCGCCAGGTCGGTCCCAATTCGGGTGCGCTCGCGGAGCGCGAGAGCGGGCCCGGCCGCATGGCCGAGCCGCTGGAGATCGTCGCCGAGGTCGAAGCGCTCTTCCTCGAGAGTGCTCGGCTCAAGGGCCGCCGCGCTCTGGTCACCAGCGGGCCCACCCACGAGCCGATCGATCCCGTGCGCTATATCGCCAATCGCTCCTCGGGCAAGCAGGGCCACGCGATCGCGGCCGCGCTCGCGCGCCAGGGCGCCGAGACGGTGCTGGTGTCGGGCCCGACCCGCGAGCCCGATCCGCCCGGCGTGCGGGTCGTCCATGTGGTGACGGCGCGGGAGATGCTCTCGGCCTGCGAGGCGGCACTGCCGGCGGAGGTCGCGGTCTGCGCGGCGGCGGTGGCGGACTGGCGCGCGGAGATGGCGCCGCAGAAGCTCAAGAAGCAGAAGGGCGCGCCGCCCGCGCTCGCCCTGGTCGAGAACCCCGACATCCTCGCGACCCTCGCCCAGGCCGGCAACCGCCGGCCGCGCCTCGTCGTGGGTTTCGCCGCCGAGACCGAGAAGCTGATCGAGAATGCCAAGGCGAAGCGCCAAAAGAAGGGCTGCGACTGGATCCTCGCGAACGATGTCTCGGCCTCCGCGGGCACCTTCGGCGGCGAGACCAATAAGGTCTATCTGGTGGATGGCTCGGGCGTCGAGGATTGGCCGCCGCTCAGCAAACGCGACCTCGCGGACCGACTGGCGCTGCGCATCGCGGATTTCTTGTCGACCAAGGAAGCCGCGGAATGACCACGCCTCGCCCGGAGGTTCCGGTGGCGGTGACGGTTCTGCGGAACGGCGAGGGCATCGCCTTGCCGCGCTACGCGAGCGCCGGCGCCGCCGGCATGGACCTGGTCGCGGCCCTCGATCAGCCGCTGACGCTGCAGCCCGGCGCGCGCGCCGCCGTGCCGACCGGCATCGCGCTGGCGCTTCCCGAGGGTTACGAGGCGCAGGTCCGGCCGCGCTCCGGGCTCGCCTTGAAGCACGGGCTCACCGTGCTCAACAGCCCCGGCACGATCGACGCCGATTATCGCGGCGAGATCCAGGTCATCCTGGCGAACCTCGGTGCGGCGCCGGTGACGCTGGCGCGCGGCGAGCGGGTGGCGCAGCTCGTGCTCGCGCCGGTCTCGCGGATCGTCTGGACGCCGGTGGAGGAGCTGCCCGCGAGCGGGCGTGGCGGGCGCGGCTTCGGCTCCACGGGCCGCTGAGGCCGATGCTTCGGCTCAGCAAGAAGCTCTTGTTCGCGATCGAGGCCGTGCTGGACATCGCCTACAACGCAGGCACGCTGCCGGTGCAATCGACCGAGATCACGGGCCGCCAGGGCATCCCGCGCCGCTATCTCGAGCCGGTGCTGCAGCAGCTCGTGCGCGCGGGGATCCTGGCGGGGGTGCGGGGCCCGCGCGGCGGCTACCGCCTGGCCCGCGAGCGCCGGCGTATCACGGTGGGCGAGATCGTGCGGGTGGTGCAGGCGCTCGAGCGCGGCGAGGACGCGGTCGCGCGCAACTCCGGCCCCGAGCTCGGCGTCAAGGTGGTGCGGCCACTCTGGCAGGAGCTGCGGGACGAGGTAATGACCAGGCTTGACACCGTCACCATCGAGGACCTCTGTCTACGAGCCCACCGAGCCGGCATCGCCGGCGAGTTCGGCGCCAAGCTCGATTTCACGATCTGACCCGCGCCGACGCGCGCGCCAACGAGAGGACATCTTCATGGCTCAATCGAGATCGCCGAAAGCCGACGCGCCGCCCGCCGAATTCCGTGGCCATGTCTATGAGAGCATCGTCGACACCATCGGCGCGACGCCGCTGGTGCGCTTGAAGCGCATCGCCGCGGCGCATGGGGTCAAGGCGAACATCCTGGGCAAATGCGAGTTCTTCAATCCGCTCGACTCCGTCAAGGATCGCATCGGGGTTGCCATGGTCGAGGCGGCGGAGCGCGCGGGCCGGATCCGCGCGGAGACCGTGCTGGTCGAGCCCACCTCCGGCAATACCGGCATCGCGCTCGCTTTCGTCTGCGCCGCCAGGGGCTACCGGCTCATCCTCACCATGCCCGACAGCATGTCGGTGGAGCGGCGCAAGATGCTGAAGTTCCTGGGCGCCGAGCTCGAGCTCACGCCGGCGGCGCAGGGCATGAAGGGCGCCATCGCGCGCGCGGAGGAGCTGGTGCGCTCGCTCCCCGACGCCTTCATCCCCCAGCAGTTCCAGAATCCCGCCAATCCCGAGGTGCACCGCCGCACGACGGCGGAGGAGATCTGGAAGGACACCGACGGCGCGGTCGACGTGGTGGTGAGCGGTGTGGGAACCGGCGGCACGCTGACGGGCGTGGGGTCCGTGCTGAAGGCGCGCAAACCCTCGGTGCGCATGATTGCGGTCGAGCCCGAGGACAGCGCCGTGCTGTCCGGCGGCCCGCCCGGCCCGCACAAGATCCAGGGCATCGGCGCCGGGTTCATCCCGGCGATCCTGGACACCAAGCTCATCGACGAGATCGTGCGCATCGGCAACGACACCGCGATCAAGACCTCGCGCGAGCTCGCGAGACTCGAGGGCGTGCCGTGCGGCATCTCCGCCGGCGCCGCGCTCGCGGCGGCGATGGAGGTCGGCCAACGGCCGGATATGGCGGGCAAATGCATCGTCGTCGTGCTGCCCGACTTCGCCGAGCGCTACCTCTCGACCGGCCTGTTCGAGGGATTCTGACCGGCCCCATGTGAGCCAACATGGATTTCACCGAGGCGCAATTTCAGCGCTATGCGCGGCACCTGATCCTCGACGAAGTCGGCGAGGAGGGTCAGGCGAAGCTGATGGCGGCGCGCGTCCTGGTTGTGGGCGCGGGCGGGCTCGGCTCGCCGCTGCTTCTTTATTTGGGCGCCGCCGGCGTGGGCACGCTGGGGATCGTCGACGACGACGTGGTCGATCTCTCCAACCTGCAACGCCAGATCGTGCACCCGACGCCGCGCATCGGCATCCCCAAGGTCGAGAGCGCTGAGGCGACCCTCGCGGCGCTCAATCCAGAAGTGCGGGTCGAGACGCACGGCGTGCGCCTAAATGCGTCTAATTTAGACGCGCTCGTGGGCGCCTACGATCTCGTGGCCGACGGCAGCGACAATTTCGCCACACGCTACCTGCTGAACGACGCCTGCTTTCGCCTGGGCCGGCCGCTGGTCGCGGCCTCGCTGGCGCCCTTCGACGGCCAGCTCTCCACCTTCAAGGCGCATCTGGGGCCGCCGCATCCCTGCTACCGCTGCCTCTTCCGGGAGGCGCCGCCGCCGGACCTGATCCCGCGCTGCGAGACCGCGGGCATCCTGGGCGCGGTCGCGGGCGTGATGGGGACGCTGCAGGCGACGGAGGTGTTGAAGGAGTTGCTCGGCATCGGCGAGTCCTTGAGCGGCACGCTGCTGCTCTATGACGCGCTGGGCACCCGGTTCCAGCGCGTGCGCATCCCGCGCGACCCCGCCTGCCCGACCTGCGGCGTTGGAGAGAAGCGAAGCTCCCGGGCCTGAGCGCTCAGGACGTCATGCAGGCGCTGGTGATGAGGCCCGCGGCGACCGCGGTGAAGGCGAGATACCAGGCCGCGGCGAGATCTCCCTCGGAAATGCGCTTCGCTTCGTGTGAGATCACCAGCCCGCTCAGGAAGAAGGCCGCCAGCTGCACGGCGAGCGCGACGCATGCCCAGATGATCATCTCGACCAAGTCGCGGCTTTGGCTGATGCTCTTGCTCAGGGGTAGCGCGAAGCCGAGGATCGCGCCGCCCAAGCTGATGGCCGCCGCGGCATTGCCTTGACGGATGAGCGCGATCTCCCGCTGCGGCGTGAGCAGCGAGTAGAGCACGATGAAGATCGCGACGAGCGCGAAGGCGGCGACGAGATAGAGAAGAAAGGCGGGCGCGCCTGCCAGGCTTTGCGCCGCCTCGCCCGAGATGGTCTGCATGATCGGAACCCCCCGCTAATCCAAGAT
The DNA here is from genome assembly GCA_035569735.1 of Allostellaceae bacterium. Classification (GTDB taxonomy): domain Bacteria; phylum Pseudomonadota; class Alphaproteobacteria; order ATCC43930; family CGMCC-115725; genus DASZHJ01. Next base: position 6,768 of record DATMMM010000259.1, read on the forward strand.
GATGTGCGGCACGAAGCGCGCGGTGTTGCTGGTGATGAGCTGGTCCTCCTCGCGAATGCCGATGCCGCAGGAGTGGCCTGCGACCACCCAGGAGCCGATCACGGGATAGTTGCCGGCGAATTCCGGCAGGGTCGCGAGCGCCTGTCGGACATAGCCCTCGCTGCCATAAACTTGGTCGTCCGAGGCGGCCGGTTGCCGTTTCGCG
>DATMMM010000260.1:0-2347 GCA_035569735.1 Allostellaceae bacterium
TCATCGCCATCGCCGGGCCGCCCAACGCCGGAAAGTCGACCTTGCTCAACCGGCTGGCGCGGCGCGAGGCGGCGATCGTTTCGCCCTTTCCGGGGACGACGCGCGACGTGATCGAGGTCCACATGGATCTCGACGGCTACCCCGCAACGCTCCTCGACACCGCCGGCCTGCGGCAGAGCGACGATCCGGTCGAGCGTGAGGGCGTACGTCGTGCCGAGGAGAGGGCGCAGAGCGCCGATCTCGTTCTGTGGGTCACTGACGTATCGGCCGATGGCGGAGCTGCTGGGGATAAACCCAAATACGCCGCTGGCTCAGATGTTTGGGTCGTGGCGAACAAGGCGGATTTGGTTGGGGACGAGCGGTGCGAAAGCCGTGCATCGCGACCCACCGCGGATCGGCCGCCGACCTTCGCGATCTCGGCGCTGACGGGAACCGGCGTGGACGCGCTCATGGCCGCGCTCTCCGCGTATGCGAGGGGTTACTTCGCCACCACCGAGTCGGCGATCGTCACCCGCGCGCGGCATCGCCGGGCGCTCGAGGAGACCGTCGCCGCGCTCGATCACTGCCTGGCCGAAGGCCCTTCCGGGCGCGAGGAGCTGATCGCGGAGGAACTGCGCGCCGCCGCGGTGACGCTTGGCCGACTGACCGGGCGGGTGGATGTCGAGGACATCCTCGATGTCATTTTCCGCGATTTCTGCATTGGTAAATGATTGGTTAATGAATGGTTAACAAACGTGGTTAACGACCGCTTTGCGTGAGCGCGCTTCGTTTCACGTGAAACACCCGCTGGTCGCGGCGATTTTGACCGGCGATGGTGGGTTGGCTAGAACCACCGCGCTTTTGGAACAGAGAAGATGCCGATCGAAGCGCGATACGACGTGATCGTTGTCGGCGGCGGCCATGCCGGCTGCGAAGCCGCTGCCGCCGCCGCGCGCATGGGCGCGCGCACCGCCATGATCACGCAGCGGCCGGCGACCATCGGCGCCATGTCGTGCAATCCGTCCATCGGCGGGCTCGGAAAGGGCCATCTCGTGCGCGAGATCGACGCGCTCGACGGCCTCATGGGCGGCGTGGCGGACGCCAGCGGCATCCAGTTCCGCGTGCTCAACCGCCGCAAGGGCCCGGCGGTGCGCGGCCCGCGTGCCCAGGCCGACCGCAAGCGCTATGCCGCGGCGATGCAGGCGGCGATCGAATCGATGGCCAACCTCACGGTCGTCGCCGGGGAGGTGGACGATCTTCTCGTTTTGGGGCGTGTCACCGGAGTACGCCTGACCGACGGCCGCGAATTCGGGGCAGGGGCGGTGGTGCTGACGACGGGCACCTTCCTGCGCGGGCTCATCCATATCGGCGAACGGCAAATTCCGGCGGGACGCGTTGGCGAGGCGCCGGCGCTCGGTCTCTCACGCACGCTGGCGCGCGCCGGCCTTGCACTCGGCCGTCTCAAGACCGGCACGCCGCCACGGCTCGACGGCAGCACGATCGACTGGGCCGCGGTAGAGCGGCAGCCGGGCGACGAGCCGCCGGAACCTTTTTCGGTCCTGACGGAGCGCATCGCCAATCCGCAAGTAGAATGCGGCATCACCCGCACGACGCCGGCGACGCACGAGATCATTCGCGCAAATGTTCACCGCTCGCCGATGTATTCGGGCCAGATCAAGAGCAGGGGCCCGCGCTACTGTCCTTCGATCGAGGACAAGATCGTGCGCTTCGGCGAACGCGACGGGCACCAGATTTTTCTCGAGCCCGAAGGCCTCGACGACACGACCGTCTATCCGAACGGCATTTCCACGTCGTTGCCCGAGGACGTGCAGCTCAAGCTCGTCGCTTCCATTCCCGGCCTCGAGCGCGCGCGTGTCGTGCGCCCCGGTTACGCGATCGAATACGACCACGTCGATCCGCGCGAGCTCGATCCGTCGCTGGAGACGAAGCGCGTTCCCGGCCTCTTCCTCGCCGGTCAGATCAACGGCACCACTGGCTATGAGGAAGCGGCCGCCCAGGGTCTCGTCGCCGGCCTCAATGCCGCGGCGTGCGCCGCCGGCGCAGCGCCGATCGTGTTCGATCGCGCCGAAGGGTATCTCGGCGTCATGATCGACGATCTGGTGACGCGCGGCGTCACCGAACCCTATCGCATGTTCACCTCGCGCGCCGAGTATCGGCTGACGCTGCGGGCCGACAACGCCGATCAGCGGCTCACCGGCAAGGGCATCACGCTCGGCTACGTCGGCCGCGAGCGCGCGCAGGTGCACCGCGCCAAGATGGCGGCGCTTGACGGCGCGCGGTCGATGGCCCGGGCGCTGACGCTCACGCCGACCGAGGCCACGGCGCACGGCCTCGCCCTGCGCAAGGA
>DATMMM010000261.1:0-3010 GCA_035569735.1 Allostellaceae bacterium
GGACCTTGTGGTGCCGACGCTCGCCGGCGTGCTGCCGCTCGCTTGGGCCGGTAAGGCCTTCGTGCTCGGGACCTTTGCTCTCATCGCCGCCGGCGCCGGTCTGGTGCACCGTGTGGCGGCGGGGCGATGGTCGATCTGGCCTCTGTTCGCTTTCCTGTTCCTCTATAGCCGCGTCCTGCTGTGGGGTTTCCTCAACTATCTGTTCGGAATCGGGCTCGCGCTCGTGGGCTTCGCGCTCTGGATCACGCTCTCCCAGCGGAATGCGCTGGCAAGGTTGGCGATCTCCGGCGCGCTGGCGCTGGCGCTATTCTTCGCCCATTTGATGGCGTGCGTCATCTACGGCGTGCTGGTTGCGGGCTATGAGCTGAGTGCGCTGTGGCGAAGCCGGCCGTGGCCTTGGGGCCGCGCGGTTGCGCGCCTAGCGATTGCCGGCCTCCCATTCTTGCCGCCGTCGGCGCTCTGGCTCTTCGTGGGCGACGGGGCGGAGGCGGGCGCGATCCACTATGGTCGTCTTGATCGCAAGCTCGACCTGCTCTTCAGCGTCTTCGACAACTACGATCGCGTCTTCGACATTGCCTGCTTCATTCTGCTGGTGCTGGCGGCAGGCTTTGCCTATGCGAGGCGTCATCTCGTCATCGTTCCGGCGCTCCGGCTGCCCCTCGTGCTGCTGGGCATCGTCTATCTCGCCGCGCCGGCACAGCTGATGACGGCATCCGCCGTCGATCACCGCCTGCCGCTGGTGCTCGCCGTGATCCTCGCTGCGGCCACTTCGGCTCCCGCCCTGACGAATCGCCGCGCGCGCCTGGTCGCGCTCGCGGGTCTCGCACTCTTTCTGGCTCGAATGGCGCAAGTCTGGGTGAATTGGGGCGAGGCCGACGCGGTCTACGCACGCTTGCTGCCGATCCTGGATCAGGTGCCCCGGGGCGGTCGGCTCGCCGTCGGGTATCCGCCGGAAGCCGTCGGCTCGACGGCGATACCGACGGCTCATATCCCGGTGCTCGCCATCGTTCGGCGCGATGCCTTCGTGCCCACGCTGTTCGCCTACCGCGGCCAGCAGCCGGTGGCGCTGACCCCCGAGGGTGCGCGGCTTGCCAGCCTGGCGGAGCCGGCTGCCGTCTGGCACGCGCTCATGGACGAGGACGCGGGCCGTGCCGGTGCTTTGCAGGCACTGCGGGAGTTCGATGCCGTGCTGCTGCTCGACCGGCGGCCGTTCTCGCCGAAGCCGGTTCCGGGTTTGGTGCCGCTGGCGGGGGAGCCCGGCTTTGTGCTCTATCGGGTTGAGCGGTAGTCGATTGCCCTCCAGGTCGCGCTTGACGGCCTAGGAGCGGCCCGGTAGAGGGGCCCCTCCGGCTTCGAGCCGCGAGCCCTCGGAACTGCGGTCGCGGTCCAGCATTGATTCTCTCGTTCATTCCGACGCCAGCCGATCTCCTCGATCTCGCCGCGGTTTGGGCATCCGGCCTGGTCCTGCTGCTATGGGGCCGCGTGCTCACGCTCGGGCGCGGCCTGATCGAGGTACAGACCATCGCCGGCTGGGGCGGATTGGCCCTCGTGCTCACGCTCTGGGGTGTGTTCCGGACCGAGCCCCTCTGGTGGCCCACTGCGGCCATCGCGGCAGTGGCACTGGTGGCGATGTTCACCAGAGGTATGAGGCTTCGGCGCGAGGACTGGACCGCGCTCCTGCGGATCATGGTGCTGGCTCTGCCCATCTGGGCGATCATGCTGACCGCGCGGCCCTCGCAGCCCGACACATTCCTCAATCTGCTGCCGAATGCGGCCTATCTCTACGACCACGGAGTGCTGCCGACGGACGCGCGCCCGCCCAGCCATTCCTTTCTCCCGGGGGCACCCTACAACCTGCAATTCTGGGCTTGTCTGGCCGGCGCCGCGCTGCCTCAGTTTCCGGCCTCGGCCATGGTGCACATCAATGTGCTGCTGCACCTCCTTGTGGGACTGCTGCTGGCGCGGGTGGTGCAGTCGCTCGGTCGCGAAGGCGCGGGAGCGCCGGGCTGGGGTGCCTGCGGCCTCGGCATCCTGTTGGCGACCGGCCTCAATCCCGGCTTCGTGCCGCGGATCTATTTCGCGGCCTATGGAGAGGCATCGGTGGCCGCGTGCCTCGCCGCCGCGGGCTGGCTCGCGGCGCAGAGCCTGGACGCCATTGCCGAGAGAGGGCGGGCCGGGCCGCGGCTCTGGGCGCTCGCGCTGGTGTTGGCGGCGCTGGTGAACATCAAGCAGGAGAGCGTGGCGTTCGTCGCGGCACTTGCTCTGACCATAGGCGTGTTGGGACTCCTCGACCGGCAGGTTCGATTCTGGCGCATGCTGGTGCGGTTTCTTCCGGCCTTCCTGCCGGCTGTCGGACTCTATCTTGTCTGGCGCTGGTTCGTACTCAACGAGTTCTCGGTAGGCGAGCTCAAGTTGCTGCCGTTCGACCAATGGCATTGGGATGTGCTGCCGCAGGTGCTCTCGAGGATCGGCGTGATCGTCGTCGAGAAGGTGGTGTTCTTTGCGTTCATGCTGCTAGCGCTCGGCCTCATGGTGGTGAGGATTCGTCGCCGAGGCCTGGATATGCCGGGTCGCCTCTTGGCGCTTCTCGTGGGTACCTGCGTCCTCTACAACGTCTTCCTGCTCCTGACCTACGTCGCGCATTTCAATCCGGAGATGAGTGCCGACGCTCACTCGTTCTTCCGCTACAACACACATCTCTCCTTGCTGCTGGTGTTGGCCCTCGCGACGCTGGCGCGCGCCGTGTTCGAGGAACGCGGCTGGGCGCCGAGTTGGGGCCGGCGGCGCCTTGCAGCAAGCCTCCTCGTGCTGGCGGGCCTTGCGGTGCCCATCGTTTTCGCCGAGCGCCTGCGCTTCGATCTCGTCATGCCGCAGCCGCTGGTGCGCGCGCTCGGTCACGAACTTGGAGCGCTGCTGAAGCGGGATGAGAAATTCGCCCTGATCCTGCCCGGCGACAACAACAGTGTTGCTGTCATGCTTCAGAGCGTGTTGCGCTACGAGGCACCTCGCT
>DATMMM010000262.1:0-3705 GCA_035569735.1 Allostellaceae bacterium
AGCTCCACCTTCGACGAGCCCGCCGTGCGCCACGTCCAGGTCGCGGAGATGGTGATCGAGAAGGCGAAGCGCCTGGTCGAGCACAAGCGCGACGTGGTGATCCTGCTGGACTCGATCACCCGGCTCGCGCGCGCCTATAACACGGTGGTGCCGTCCTCCGGCAAGGTGCTGACCGGCGGCGTCGACGCCAACGCGCTGCAGCGGCCGAAACGCTTCTTCGGCGCCGCGCGCAACATCGAGGAGGGCGGCTCGCTCACCATCATCGCGACCGCGCTGATCGACACCGGCAGCCGCATGGACGAGGTGATCTTCGAGGAGTTCAAGGGCACCGGCAATTCGGAAATCGTGCTCGACCGCAAGGTCGCGGACAAGCGCACCTTCCCCGCGCTCGACATCACGAAATCCGGTACCCGCAAGGAAGAGCTCCTGGTCGACAAGGCCGTGCTCTCGAAGATGTGGGTGCTGCGCCGCGTGCTGATGCCGATGGGCCCGGTCGACGGCCTCGAGTTCCTGATCGACAAGCTCAAGCAATCCAAGTCCAACGCCGACTTCTTCGAGGCGATGAACACGTAGAAAGACCGATGGCCGGTTGGGCTCACGCGATCCCGTCGCTGACAGCGGCGTTCCTGGCGTCTCTCGTGGAGTTCGTGGAGGCGCTCACGGTGGTGCTCGCGGTCGGCACGGTGCGCGGCTGGCGGCCGGCGCTCCTCGGCACCGGATTGGCGCTCGGCACGCTGGCGCTGCTGGTGTTGGCGCTCGGACCGGCGCTGACGCGCATCCCGCTTGATTACGTACAGCTCGGTGTCGGCCTCTTGCTGCTGCTGTTTGGCCTGCGCTGGCTCCGGAAGGCGATCCTGCGCGCGGCGGGCGTGATCGCGCTCCACGACGAGGAAGCCGCATTCGCCGGCGAGACCGCGCTGCTCCAGAGCTACGAGCGCGCGCGCGACCCGCGCTGGGACGCGGTGGCGATCGGCACGTCCTTCAAGATCGTGATGCTCGAGGGCATCGAGGTGGTCTTCATCGTGATCGCGGTGGGCACGGCGGGCGGCCTCTTGCTGCCCGCAACTCTGGGCGCGGGCGCGGCACTGCTGGTCGTGGTGCTGCTCGGCCTGATGCTGCACCGGCCGCTCGCGAGGGTACCGGAGAACGCGCTGAAGTTCGCCGTGGGCGTGCTGCTTTCGGCTTTCGGCACGTTCTGGCTGGGCGAGGGCATCGGGGTCGACTGGCCGGGCGCCGATTGGTCGCTGCTCGGTCTCGTCGCCTGGTACCTGCTGGTGGCGCTCGCCGCCGTGCGACTCTCCCGCGCGCGCCGGAGCGCCGCGCTCGCGGCGGTGGACTGATCCCGTGCGCACCCTCGCCACCATCCTGCGCGAGCTCGTCGGGCTCTTCGTCGACGATGGCAGTCTCGCTGCGGGCGCCGTGGTCTGGGCCGCTATCTGCGGCTGGGGCCTGCCGCTCTTGGGCGCGGGGCCTCGCGCGGAAGCGGGGCTGCTGGTCCTGGGATTGGCCGCGCTTCTGCTGGAGAACACGCTCCGCGCCTCCAGCCGCCGTCCTCGCGGGTGAGTAGCCCCCTATTCGCAGGCGCCGCCGAGCAGCCCGGTCTTGAGATCCTCGTTCGGCGGTTTTGCGCCCAACCAGATCGCCAGCAGCGCCCTCGCGAAATCCGCGCCCTCGATCGGAGGCCCGGCCGCGCCGTTCACGTCGACCAGGACGCCTGCCGCGGGATCGTGGGTGAAGCTGAGAGACTGCCCGGTCTTGAAATCGACCATCCGGGCCTTCAAAGCCTCGATGCGCGGGCCGAGCGCCGCCAGTTTGTCGCCGGCCGTTTTCTCGAAGCCCTCTTGGAAAGCGTCGCGGATATCCCCGGCACCGACGTCGCGCACGAAGCGAAGCACGAGCCGCCAGCGCCCGTCGGAGCGCAGGATGCCGGCGGCGTCGCGCGACTTCTGCGGGAGATAGAGGCCCGCGACGTAGACCTTGATGCTGAGCAACGTCGCCTTGCGGATGCCGAGTCCGTTCAGCACGAGATCGCCGCCCGCCGCCGTCACGCTTTCGGGAAACTGCACGTCGCGGCACATTGCTGTGTAGGCGGGCTGGGCGAGCGCAACGGGCGCCCATAGAGCCGCGAGAAGCACCAGACCTGCGCGCGTCATGCCGGGGCTCTATACCCGCTCCAGCACCGCGTGGAACGAGCGGACGCGGTCCTCGGCGAGATTGCGCAGCGTGTTCGCGGTCATCGCGGGCCAGTCCTCGCCCATGAGGAGATGGATGCCCAGCGGCGACGGTCCGGCCGCGGCGCGCCGGCGCGAGAACTCGAGGGCGGGGGCGCTGGTGTCCTCCCAGGCGATCGCCCGGAAGCCCGCGGCCTCGAGCCGCCGGCGCGTCACCTCGGCGGTGAGCAGGAAGCTGGTCGAGGCCTCGCGCGCCCAAGGCACCGGATAATGCGGTGCGCCGCCCTGGCCGGTCGTCACGTCGTTGATCGCGAGCCGGCCGCCGGGCCTGAGCACGCGGCGCATCTCGTGATAGAGCCGGTCGCGCTCGGCGATGTTCATGGCCGCGTTCTGCGACCAGACCACGTCGAAGCTCTCGTCCTCGAAGGGCATGTCGAGCGCGTTCCCCTGGCGATAGGAGACCCGGTGACCAAGCCCGGTGCGCTCCGCCAGCACGCGCGCCAGCGCGCAGAACTCCGGCGTCAGATCGAGCCCAATCACCGTGCAGGCGTAGGTGTGCGCCAGAAAGCGCGAGGGCCCGCCGATGCCGGAACCCACGTCGAGCACGCGGTGCGTGCTCTCGAGCCCCAGCAGCTTCGCAAGATCCACCGTCGCAGCACGGCCGCGGGTGTGGAACTCGTCGATCGGCGCAAGATCGTCGGGCGTCAGCCGCTCGACGTCCTTCCCCGCCGCGGCGAGCGCCGCCAGGATCGCCTCGGCGATCCCGGCCTGCCCATAATGCCGCGCGACGCGCTGGTGGATGTCGGTCACACCGTCAGCACCGTCGAGCCCGTGGTCTTGCGGGACTGCAGGTCGCGGTGCGCCTGCGCGGCGTCTTTCAGCGGATAGGTCTGGCTCACCTCGATCTTTATGGCACTCGAGAGCACCGCGTCGAGGAGGTCGCGCGCCATCGCGACCATGTCCGCGCGCTTGCCGGCGTAAGAGTTGAGGGTTGGGCGCGTGATGAAGAGCGAGCCCTTGGCCGCGAGGATGCCGAGCTCGATCGGGCCAATCGGGCCCGAGGACTGGCCGAAGCTCACCATCAAGCCGGTGGGCCGCAGGCAGTCGAGCGACTTCGGCCAGGTGTCCTTGCCGATGCTGTCGTAGACCACCGGGAGCTTCTCGCCCTTGGTGATCTCCTTCACGCGCTCGACGAAATCCTCGCGCGTGTAGACGATCGGATGGTCGCCGCCGTGTGCCTTGGCGAGCTTCGCCTTCTCGTCGCTGCCGACGGTGCCGATTACAGTGACGCCGAGATGCTTGGCCCATTGGCTGAGGATCAAGCCGACGCCGCCGGCCGCCGCGTGGAACAGGATGGTGTCGCCACGTTTCACCTTGAAGATCTGTCGGATCAGATATTGCGTGGTCAGGCCCTTCAGCATCATCGCGGCGGCGGTCTTGTCATCGATGCCATCAGGCAGCTTGATCAAACGATCGGCCGGGATCAAACGCTCCTCGGCATAGGCGCCGAGCGGTGAACTGCCATAGGCGACGC
>DATMMM010000263.1:0-14912 GCA_035569735.1 Allostellaceae bacterium
CCATGGCGTCCTCCTCGGATTAGATGACCTAAAGGTCCTTCGCGAGCCTGAGAGCGTCGTAGACGGCGGCGTGGATGTTGCGCGACGCGACGGCGTCGCCGATCCGATAGAGCGCGTAGCCGCTATCGGGGTTCCTGACGAGATCCTGCGGACGGTTGGCAATCAGCGCGCCATGGTCGATCTCGCCGAGATTGCGCGAGCCTGGCTTGAGCGCGAAGTAAAGCTCGTCGAGCGGCAGCGTGCCGTGCTCGACCACCACCTGATCGACGAGGCGCTCGCGCCGCGATTTGTCGTACTCGTTGAAGAGCGTCGCGGTGAGACGGTTCCCCGAGCGCGCGACCCGCTCCAGTCGCAGATTGAGGGAGATCGTCGCGTTGCGCTCCGAGAGCGTCCGGAAATAGGCGGGATAGTTGGTGCCGCCGACCTCGGGCGCGAGGCTGCGCTCGGGCGTGGCGATCTCGAGCCGGCTGCCGGCGCCCGCGATGAACTCCGCTACGGTCAAGCCGGCATCGGCGCCGTTGTCATCGAAGAACAGCACAGAGTCACCGGGCTTGGCGGCGCCCGAGAGGATGTCCCAGGAGGTCGTCACGAGATCGTCGCCGGCATCGAGGAAAGACAGGTTCGGCACGCCGCCCGTCGCGATGAAGACGATCTCCGGCTGCTCGCCCAGCACGTCCGAGGCCTCGGCGAGCGTGTTGAGGCGGAATCGGACGCCATGCTTCTCGCACTGAGCGACGCGCCAGTCGGAAATGCCGAGGATCTCGCGCCGACGCGCGAGCTTCGCCGCCAGCCGGAGCTGGCCGCCGGGCTCGGCCGCGGCTTCGAACACCACGACCTCGTGGCCGCGCGCGGCCGCGACCCGCGCCGCCTCGAGACCGCCGGGGCCAGCGCCCACCACCACGACCTTGCGCTTCTTGCCCGTGGAAGCCGCTATGACATGCGGCATGGTCGCCTCGCGGCCGGTGGCGGCGTTGTGCGCGCAGAGCGCGTCGCCCCCGAAATAGATCCGGTCGATGCAATAGCCCATACCGACGCAGGGGCGGATATCGCTCTCGCGGCCTTCGGCGACCTTGCGCGCAATGTGGGGATCGGCGATGTGCGCGCGGGTCATGCCGACCATGTCGAGCTTGCCGGTGGCGACCGCGTGACGCGCGGTCGCGACATCCTGGATGCGCGCGGCGTGGAAAACCGGAAACTTGGTGATCTCGCGGATCTCGCCGGCGAAATCGAGATGCGGCGCCGAGCGCGCGCCCATGCCGGGGATCACGTGCGAGAGCGCCTCGTCGGTCTCGATGTGGCCGCGGATCACGTTAAGGAAGTCGATGCGGCCGCTCGCCACCAGCCGCCGGGCGATCTCGACGCCTTCCTGGCGCGTGAGGCCCTTCTCCCAATCCTCGTCGCAGACCATGCGCACGCCCACCAGGAAGCCGGCACCGACGCTGCACCGGATCGCCTGCAGCACCTCCATGGTGAAGCGCAGGCGGTTCTCCAGCGAGCCGCCGTAGTCGTCCTCGCGCTTGTTGGTGGCGGGCGACCAGAATTGATCGGCGAGGTGGCCGTAGCATTCGATCTCCAGGCCGTCGAGGCCGGCCGCCTTGCAGCGCTCGGCCGCCACCGCGTATTGGCCCACGATGCGCGCGATGTCCCAATCCTCGGCGGCTTTGGGAAAGGCGCGATGCGCGGGCTCGCGGATTGGGCTCGGCGCCACCACCGGCAGCCAGTCGCCCTTGCTCCAGGAGGTGCGGCGGCCCAGGTGCGTGATCTGGATCATCACGGCGGCGCCGTGCTCGTGGACGGCGTCGGCGAGCTCGCGGAGCCACGGCACGACTTCGTCCTTGTAGAGCGTGATGTTGCCGAAGGCCTGTGGACTGTCAGGCGCCACCACCGAGGAGCCCCCGAACATGGTGAGCGCGATCCCGCCCTTCGCCTTCTCGGCGTGGTAGACCCGGTAGCGCTCCTTGGGCAGGCCATCCTCGGTGTAGGCGGGCTCGTGCGCCGTCGACATCAGGCGATTGCGCAGCCTGAGATGCTTCAGCTGATAGGGTTGCAGGAGCGGATCGCTCGAGCTCATCGAGGCCTCGTCGCTTGCTGGCAAGCGGTGGAATATATCCTAGCGGCAGTTTGCCCTAGAGTAATCCGGGAATACGAGAGAGGGTCGCCATCATGAGCCCCACGGACCGCGCAACCGCTCCCCCGCTCGCCTTCGATCTCGCGGGGCGGCTTGCCGGCATCGATCAGAAGAAGCTGCGGGCCTACCGGCTCGAGAGGCTGCGCGCCGAGCTCCGGAAGCGCGATTATGGCGCCGCTCTGCTCTCGGACCCCATCAACATCCGATACGCCACCGGCAGTCGCAACATGATGCTGTGGACCATGCATTCGCCCAGCCGCTGGGCCTTCGTGCCGGCGGAAGGATCGGTGGTGCTCTTCGAGTACGACAGCTCCAAGCATGTCAACGAGGGGCTGGAGACCATTTCGGAGATCCGCCTCTGCACGCCCTGGATCTATTTCCTGGCGGGACCGCGCTGCGAGGAGAAGGCGGGCCTGTGGGCGCGGGAGATCGCCGATCTCATGGCCTCGCGCTGCGGCAAGAACCGACGGCTCGCGGTCGACCGGTGCGAGCCCATGGGCGCCTTCAAATTGGCCGACCACGGGCTCGAGCTCGTCGACGCTCAGGAGCCGATCGAGCAGGCGCGCCTTATCAAATCGCCCGAGGAGATCGCGGCCCAACGCCTCTCCATGGACGTCTGCGACGCGGCGATCCTCCGCATGCGCGAGGCGCTCCGCCCGGGCATCACGGAGAACCAGCTCTGGGCCATCCTGCACGAGGTCAACATCGCCCATGACGGCGAGTGGATCGAATCGCGGCTCCTTACCTCCGGCGAGCGCACGAACCCCTGGTTCCAAGAATGCGGCAACCGCGTGATCCGCGCCGGCGACCTCGTCGCCTTCGACACCGACATGGTCGGCGCGCTGGGCTATCTCGCGGACATCTCGCGTAGCTGGATTTGCCCGGGCAAGCCACCCACCAACGAGCAGCAGCGGCTCTACGCGATCGCGCAGGAGCAGGTGCTCTTTAACATGAACCTCATCAAGCCGGGCGTCGCCTTCCGGGAATTCGCGGAGACATGCTGGCCGGTGCCGGAGGAATTCATCCCGAACCGCTACATGATGATGGTGCATGGCGCGGGGCTGGTCGATGAGTACCCGAGCGTCGCCTACGCGCGGGACTTCGCGGATTGGGGCTACGACGGCGTCTTCCAGGAGAACATGACGGTCTCGGTCGAGAGCTATATCGGCGAGGTCGGCGGCAAGGAGGGCGTCAAGCTCGAGCAGCAGGTGCTGATCACCGCCGAGGGCGCCGAGCCGTTGTCCAAGACGCCCTTCGAGGACGCGCTCAAGGTGTGAGCGCCGGCGAGCAAGAACGCTCGAAAATTGGCTTCGGATGCTTCGATTTGGCTTTTCCGCGGGGAGGCCGATCCTTGATTTCATGGGATAAATCGGGTCTGTTTTCCCAATATGGTGTTTGGTCCCTCCACCCCCCCCGTGATGGGCGCCGCGGTTCCGGCCCGCAACGGCACGGCGCGTCGAGCCCGTGCGCGACGGGCGCGCGGACAGGACTGGTGCTGCGAGAAAGCGCATGTCATTGGCGGAACCGGACACAAGTCGGGGTTGGACGATGACCGAAAGTAGCCGCGACGCGTTCAGGTCCGCTTAACAAAACGCGGGCGGAAATGAACGACCACGCCGGCATCGGATCGATCGGGCTCTATACGAACCTCGATCGCATCGCCAGCGGATTGGCGGGGCTCGGCATCGGCCCCGCGGATCCGATCGCGCCGGAGCAGCTGTTTGCCTTGGACCAATGGCACTATCACGGCACGGATGCGATCCGCGCAGCCACGGAATCGCTCGGGCTTGGGCCGGAGAGCCGGGTGATCGAGATCGGCTCCGGCATCGGCGGGCCCGCGCGCTACCTTGCGCATGCGGTCGGTTGCCATGTCACCGCGCTGGAGCTGCAGCCCGAGGTGCATGCGATCGCCGCCGATCTCACGCGACGGTGCGGTCTCGAGGGGCGCGTCACACATCTTTGCGGCGACGCCTTGAGCTACGCGCTCCCCGACGCAGGCTTCGACGCCGTGGTGAGCTGGCTCGCGGTTCTGCACATTCCCGACCGGCCCCGCCTCCTGGCGCGTCTCGCCAGAGCCTTGCGCCCCGGCGGCGGCTGCGCCATCGAGGATTTCTCCATGCGCCGGCCGTTCGCGGCGCAGGACTTCCGGGATTTGCGCGAGATCGTCTTCGGGATCACCGTCACAAGCGTCGAGGATTATGTCGGCGATCTCGGAACCGCCGGCTTCGTCGGCATTACGGCCACGGACATGACCGAGCACTGGTTGCCCTTCGTGACCCAGCGGCTCAAGGCCTGGCACGAGAACCACGCCGCCTACGCGTGGGCGCACGGCGAGGCCGCCTACGCCGCGCAGGAGAGGTTCTACGCGGCGGTCGCACGGCTCTTCGAAAGCGGCAGCCTCGGTGGCGTTCGCGTCGTGGCCCATGTACCAGGTAGGATTCACCACAGAGGCACAGAGGACACGGAGGGATCGAGTTGCAGCGGCGCCGCAGGCCTTGATTGCTGACAACAAAGGAGACGTGGCTGCGGCTCCGCCGCGAAGCATGAGCTCGATCCTCCGTGTCCTCTGTGTCTCCGTGGTGAACTTGGCTTTTCTGGCCAACTAGGCATGCATCCGGACGGAGGATGCTCGCGAGAGGAGGCAGCGATGCGGACGCGGATTTGGGCGATCGTGGCGCTTGCAGTCGTGGCGGCATCAAGCCCGGCGAGCGCCCAGGCCCCGAGCTTCGGCGTCGATTTCTCCTGGGAGGGCACCGCCGCCTGCTTCGATCCGAAGTCGCCGCCGTTCACGCTGAGCGGCGTGCCCACAGGGACGAAGCGGCTGAAGTTCGCCATGAAGGATCTGGATGCGCCAAGCTTCCCGCATGGCGGCGGCACCATCGCCTACACCGGCCAGACCCAGGTGAGCCGCGGCGCCTTTTCGTATAAGGGCCCCTGCCCGCCCTCGGGTCAGCACACCTATCAATGGACAGTTGAGGCGCAGGACGCCGCCGGCAAGACGCTCGCGACCGCGACGGTCGCCAAGAAATTTCCGCCGCGCTGAGCGAAGCACCCCCCTCACCCCAACCCTCTCCCCAACGGGGAGAGGGGGAAGGGCGAGTTTGCTCCCTCTTCCCAGCGGGGAGAGGGTTGGGGTGAGGGGGCCTGTTGACGCGGGAGCCGGGACCGACCCATCCTTCACCGACCAAGACCCGGCACTGGATCGCGGCCACGCCGCGAGGGAGCGGGAGATGGCATCGGAACCGGATTATGAGCTTCTAGCGCGCGTCGGGCCCGGGACGGCGATGGGACAGCTCCTGCGGGAATACTGGATTCCCGCCTGCGGCTCCGCCGAGCTGGCGGCGGACGGCCCGCCGTTGCGGCTCATGCTGCTGGGCGAGAAGCTGATCGCCTTCCGCGACAGCGCGGGCCGCATCGGCATCATGGATCACCGCTGCCCGCACCGGGGTGCGTCGCTGTTCTTCGGGCGGAACGAGGAAGGCGGCTTGCGCTGCATCTATCACGGCTGGAAGTACGACGTGACGGGCCAGTGCCTGGAGATGCCGAACGTGCCGCGGCAGCATGTCTTCGCCGATAAGGTCAAGGCGCGCGCCTACCAGGCGGTCGAGCGCAACGGTGTCGTCTACGCCTATATGGGCGCGCGCGCCGAGGCGCCGCCCCTACCCGCGATCGAGCCGTTGCTGCTGCCGGAAGCCGAGACTCGGATTACCTGGGTGCAGCGCGAGTGCCATTGGCTGCAGGCGCTCGAGGGCGACATCGACACCTCGCATGTGGCCTTCCTGCACGAAGGCAAGGTCAAGGCGGAGGATTATCCGCCGGATGCGATCCAGCGGCATGTCGTGCGCAACCGCAGTCCGGAGATCCATGTGGCGGACACGGACTGGGGCACGATGTACGCCGGGCATTGGCCGGCCGATCCCGGCCAAGCCTACTATCGCCTCGCGCATTTCATCTTTCCGTTCTGGACCATGATCCCGAATGGGCCGTTCCAGCGGAACGTCGTGACGCGCGCCTGGGTCCCGATGGACGACACGCACACCATGTTCCTGGCGGTCGCCTGGAAGGCGGGCACCACGCCCATCGTGACGCGCAGCCAAAACCTGCCGGGAGCCGACGTGGCGGCACCCACGCAGTTCGAGTACCTGCCGAACACGACGGACTGGCTGGGCCGCTGGCGGCTCAAGGCAAACGCGTCGAACGACTACGGCATCGACCGCGAAGCGCAGCGCGAGCGGAGCTATACGGGGATCGAGGGCATCCACCTCCAGGACCAGGCGGTGACCGAGAGCATGGGCCCGATCGTCGACCGCGGCTTCGAGAACCTCGCGGTCAGCGACCTCATGGTGACGCGCACGCGCCGGCGCCTCCTGCAGGCGGCACGCGCGCTCGAGCAGTCTGGAGCGAGGCCGCCGATCGTGGACAATCCCGAGATCTGCCTCGCCGCGCACAGCGGGAACTTCGTGGCGCCTGCGCGCCTGCCCTGGCGCGAGGCCTATGACGCCGAGCTGCGTGCGTCCGCCAACCCAACCGGCGCGCTCCGCCTGCCCGCGATCGCCGCGGAGTAGATCGCGGCGCGGAAACCGCGACGCCTAAAGGCTTATTTCGCCCCGACCTTGAAGGGGATGGTGCCTTTGGTCACCTGGCCGTCCATCGCCCGGGCTTCCCATCGCAGTTCGTAACTTCCCGGCGGAAGCTTGCCCACCGCGGTGAAGAGCGTATTGGGTTCGCTATCGAGGCGCGCGTGCAAGGGACGGCTGCCCTGCGGGGTGACGAGCGTCAGGCGGGAGGAGGCGTGATCGACAGGGCCGTCGAACCGGATCGAGAATGAATCTGCCCTTCCCTCCATGATCTGGTTGACCATGGGGTAGGATTCCACGACGCTCATGGATCGCGCCCAGGATTCCGCCCACGGGAGGCTCGCGATGGCAAACGCCAGCGCCACGATCAAAACCTTGACCGTGCCGGAGCTCGTGCGAAGCGTGGTGCGTGCGTCGCTCATGGCTCTTTCCTCAAGGTGGCACCAGCTTACGATAGAGGTGCTGGGTGGCGTGTCCCGGCACAGGCACGACGACGATCAAGCCGAAGAGCAAGGGTACAGCTACCGCCAAGCTTACACCGATCGCCTGCCCGTGGCCTGTGTTCAATGGGCCCGAAGAGCTAAGCTTTTTGATGAGATTGGTGGTGGTGGCAGTCTCGAGCGAACCCGTCTCCGGAACTGAATTCCCGCTAACTGGGAAATCCACAGGGGAATTTTCGTCTTACGCATCCTTTCGTACCCCGCAGGGCGGCGGCGGCCCATATAAATCGGGGGGTCCCCTGCTTCCTGTTCGATTCAGGCTCAAAAGTGAACAGGGAGCCTTTACACGCTTATCAGGGGAGACGATTGCGCAATCAGGGAATGTTCCTCTCAGACCTCGGTATCTCTCCAAGACTGCATTGTCCGCACTCGGACGAGCGGCGAGCATTATTCTGAAACTGCGTAATGCCTGCTTACCAAAGTGCGAAGGAATTTGCTTCCGATTCACTGACAAAAGCGGACATCACCTGAAGATCCCAAGGTGGCGCTGATGTGCCAACCTCGGACATTGGCCCTGGCTCGCGGAGAAGCTGGAGTGCTTTGATCACGGCCAACCCCCGGCGAAATAGATTACTTGTCCCGTGGTGAAGGGCGACTTCCCGGAAGCAAGGAACGCAATAAGCGCGCCGACCTCTTCCTGCTGGCCGAGACGGCCGAACGGCACCGCGCGAGCGATGGTGTCGCGGCCCGTGGGGTCGTCTATGAAGCGCGCACGCGGATAATACATCTCGCTGTAAAGGTAATTCGGGGCAACAACGTTGGCCTGCACGCCGAATGGTGCCGCTTCCTTTGCAAGCGCCTTGGCGAAGGCTGTCGTCGCCGCCCGCAGCGTCGTAGGTACAGCGAAACCCGGCTCCGGTCGCGTCTCGCGGGCCGACGTGACGAAAACGAACGCCCCGCGACGGAGCGCCTTCATGTCAGGCAAGAAAAGCTGCGTAAGGCGCACTGGAACCATCACCACCGCTTCGAAGGTCGCGCGGAAGTGGTCCGGCAGGATCGCCCCGATCTCGTTCTGGACAATGGGATGGACATCGTTCGACACCACCGCATCCGGAATGCCCCAGCGCGCAACGACCTCGGCGTGGACAGTTTCGGGGGTTTGTGCTTCGAGCGCGTGCGCTGGGTATTGCTCCTGAAATTCTGCACGGGCGGAGACGTCTACAAAGGAAGCGTCGTGACACGCAACTGTATGCCCATCGTGCAGAAGTGCAGCGACAGCGCCAGGGCCGGCGTACTGGCGCACATTTGTCAGAAGGACGAGAGACATGAAGTTTCCCTAAAGAAATTGACCGCCAAGTCGCCTGTGGGCTGATACCAATGTGTGACCGAGCTACGATGGTCGAGGGACGATTTTTCGCCGACTGCTCATCGTTGCCTGCTCAGGTTCGGGAATGTGCGGCGCTCACTGCGGCTTCGGCGCGTACGAGCACCGCGAGATGCATTCGTCGCCGGAGGGCAAAACCCAGCTTGCGGTAGAGGGCGATCGCCGCATGGTTCGAGCTGAAGACATGCAGGAACGGGACTTCGGACCGCGCTGAGATCGATGAGGTGAGCGCTCCGACGAGTTCGGCTGCGAAGCCGTGTCCGCGATACGCAGGCTCGACGCAGACCGCGCTGATCTCGGTGAACCCGTCAAGGCGCATGCGCTCGCCGGCCATGGCGACCAACACACCTTGCCGACGAATTCCGATGTAGTCGCCAAGTTCGACGGTCCGAGGACCAAAGGGTCCCGGTTGGGTCACGCTCGCGAGCGCGAGCATCTCGGGAACATCGGCGACGCCAAGGGTCACGATCGGAGCCCCAGGTTGCACCACGCAGGCGCCGGCATCTGCCAAGATCATTTGGTCGACGGAGTCTCGCCGCAACACCGAGAACGTGGACGGAGGCTCCACCTCCTCGGTCGTGAATAACGCGATCCGGTCATCGGCGCCGACCAAGGCCAGCAGCGACCGAAACGAAGCCGGCTCCCTGTCGATCGTCGCAGCGAAGGGTGCGATGGCCGCCGGATAGCGACGAGCCAGCGCGTCGCCCTCGGCGAGACCTTTCTGGACACTGGTAAGCGCCCGCCAGATCACCGCGTCGAGTGGATGCGGATCGGGCTCGCTCGGCGTTTCTCCCTCTTTACGGTACGGCATGGTTCACCACCATTGTTGGGACTCACTGCTGCAGCTCGGAGCCACCCGCAGGGTGGCAGCGCGGAAAATCAGCTCGCGCTTAGCCACGCGACGAACCAGCCGCCAGGGACCCTGCGGATGGCGCGCTCCAGCGTCTGAGGGCTGTCTCGATAACTCGTTTTCGGCGAAATTGACCGGCAGCACCTTGCCTTCACGCGGCTCAATCCGGGCTCAGCGTCGAAGTCGCCCGGCGACCCCAACGAATGGACGAGATCGTTTGGCATCCAATCCGGCGATCTCCTCCTCAGGGCGCCTTGTCCACGAGGCTTGGCCGGGGTCGGCCAATTGGGCATAGGCGTATATACCCTTATATTAGTGTATATGCACCCATGTCAAGAGATGGAGATCTGGAGATGCCAGATACCGCCCCGGCCAGCCGCCAGGCGAAGCGGCGCGTCACCCGGTTCTACGATCAGTTCCAGGCGTCAGTCGGGCTGCGCACGACCCAGTTCTCGATCCTGCCACACGCGATCAACGTGCTGGGCCCGGACATTCCGGAGGGACATAAACCCGGCAGCATGGGCGTCGATCCTTGACAGGATCCGGGATACCGTATGGTATACCATGACCAATCCATCGGTTCCGCGCTGGTCCTTTTGGTCGCCGGAGGTGGTGCATGAGCGCTCATCCGAACTCCCTCCAATCGCGCGACATCGCCTGCAGCCTGCATCCCTTCACCGATCTGGCCGAGAACAAGGGACAGGACCCACAGGTCATTGTGAGCGGCAACGGCATTTATGACCCCAAGCTTGGTTTCGGCGCTGCCTATCGCCGATCGCGCGTACGATCAGCCCGCTCCGCTTCGGTAATTACGGGCGGCGGCGAGACGGCTGACCTTTTGTCCCACCTGGAAAAGTTGCTGGAGGACACCGCCGCTTGGATCAACAGGCAGCCGCAAGCCGCCTGAGCGGTCAATGTCGAATGCTCCCTATCGGGGCATGGCAATCGATCTGGCTCGCGCCGCCGGCACGGGATCGCCCGCGTGCTGCGCCCTGACGACGTGCAAAGCATCATCTTTCGATCGCTTGACATGACGTTGGGCTACTTTGGCGGCCTGATTCGGCTTGCGAGCAATAACCGCCGCAACGAGGTCGCGGTGCTCTTGGCGTGTCAACGACCAAGTGTCGAACCAGAGCACATCGATCCAGGTGAGCAGCCGCAAGCGATCGTAGAGTTGATAGAGTGCTCCGGAAATGAGCTCGTTACCGCTTTCGCGTGCGATTACCTCGTGGATGCGGAGGCCGAGGTGAACTTCCTCGTGCAGCTCGTCGACGCTCAGCTTCTTCTTTCGCTCGAAGGCCGCGAGCTCTTCCATGATGCCCTTAAGCTCCCGAACGCCGGCTTCGGTGATCCGGCGAGCCGCAAGACGGCTGGCGCTTACTTCAAGAATGTCGCGGAACTCGTAGAGCTCCTGGACGACTTTGGGGTCGAACTCCGGCGCGAAGTATCCGAGCCCGGGCTTGCTCACCGCGAGGCCGTCACGCTCGAGCCGCGCCAGCGCCTCGCGCAGCGGAGTTCGGCTCACCTGGATTCGCCGAGCCAGTTCCCGCTCGCCGAGCCGCTCACCCGGCCTGACGTCGCCACTGAGGATCATGGACCGCAGCGTGTCGTAGGCGACTTGGCCCAGAGGCTTGGAACTCTCGATGTTCTCGGTGGAGGACATCGCCTTTGGTATGGCGCGCTTCGAAACGCTGTCAAGCCTCGCCCAGCTCTCGAGGCAACCGCCTATCGCTACGGCACCTCGACATGAACGAGCTTTCGGCTGTCGAGCCTTTCTCGAGCGAGACGTCGGTTTCGCCATCCAGCTCGCTTTGGGCCGCGACGGCTCCGGCGGGTCCAGTGCTCGACAGGCTGGTAGGGCGCCGTACAACCGATGTCGCGGTGGTGGGTGCGGGTTACACCGGGCTGTCCACCGCACTGCATCTGGCCTCCGCCGGGATCGAAACCGTCGTCATCGACCGCCATGAGCCAGGCTGGGGAGCCTCCGGCCGCAACGGCGGGCAGGTGCTGCCGGGATTGAGGCCGCAGCGAGCTGAGCTGCGTCGCATGTTCGGCACCGAGCTCGGCGACCGCACCCACGCGGCCGCCGAGACCGCTGCGGATTTCCTGTTCGACCTAGTGGCGCGGCATGGGATCGATTGTGACCTCGCGAGGGCCGGCAGCATCCGGCTCGCCCATACCGAGCGGGCGCTGGCGATGCTGCGGGAGGGTTGCGCCGCGATGGCGGCCGACGGCGCGCCCGTGCGCATGCTCGACGCCGATGCCGTGGCGCGCGAAGTGGGCACCCGCGCATACCTTGGTGGTCGGTTTGATCCTCGAAGCGGCACGCTCCACCCCCTCAGATACGCCCGTGGCCTCGCCGCTGCAGCGCTGTGCCAAGGCGCAACCATCCACTCGCGGTCGCCCGCGCTGACGCTTGCCCGCGAAGGAGAGAGTTGGCGCGTGACCTCGGAGAGCGGCGAGATCCTGGCACGGCACGTGGTCCTCGCCACCAACGCCTACACTGGCCTCCTCTGGCCGCGGCTCCATGCCACGTTATTGCCGCTCAACAGCTTTCAGATCGCCACCGCTCCGCTTGATGCCGCGCAACGCGCCACGGTGCTGCCAGGCCGGGCGTGCTTCTCGGACACGCGGCGCCTCATCCTCTATGCGCAACGCTCGGCAGATCATCGCCTCGTCCTCGGCGGGCGCGCATCTTTCACAATCGCAGACCGCGCCGCCGACTATGGCGTGCTGCGCCGCGTCCTGGTCGGGCTCTTCCCACAACTTGCGGACACGCCGATCGAGTATCGCTGGGTCGGCCGGCTGGCGCTCACCCGAGATTTCGTCCCGCATCTCCATGTGCCCGCGCCGGGATTGCTCGTCGCCGTAGGCTTCAATGGCAAGGGCGTGGCGATGACCACGTTGATGGGCAAGATCCTCTCCGACCATATCCGGGCGCCTGGCGAGCCGGTACCGTTTCCGATCACCGGCATGCGTGCCATCCCCTTCCACGCCTTTCGCCAACCGGCGCTGCACCTCGCCATGTACTATCACACCCTAATGGATCGGCTGGGTTGGTGAGGGACGTGGTATGACGCAGGCGGATCTGGCTCCCGGCAGAGCGGTAGCGCCAGCAACCGACCCTAGCGTCGGCCGGACTGGGGCTCCGCCGTCGACCGTGGCCGTGGATTGCAGGGAACTCGCCAAGACCTTCGGCGGTGGCGCGGTCCGCGCGCTCGACGGTGTCTCGCTCGCGATTCGGCCCAACGAGTTCTTCACGCTGCTGGGCCCGAGCGGTTGTGGCAAGACAACGCTGTTGCGACTGATCGCGGGCTTCGAGACTCAGGATACCGGAACAATCCTGCTTGATGGGAAGCCGCTCGACGGCTTGCCGCCCTACCGTCGCCCCGTCAACACGGTCTTCCAGAGCTATGCCGTATTCCCGCACCTCACGGTTGCAGAGAACGTCGCTTTCGGTCTCGAGATGCAACGCCAGCCGCGCTCGGCGATTGCTGCGCGGGTCAGAGATATGCTGGCGCTCGTCAAGCTCGAGGGGCTGGAGGCACGCAAGCCCGCGCAGCTCTCCGGCGGCCAGCAACAGCGCGTAGCGCTCGCTCGCGCGCTCGCCAACCGGCCGCGTGTCCTCCTGCTCGACGAACCACTCTCCGCTCTCGATCTCAAGCTGCGGACGGAGATGCAGCTCGAGCTGAAGCGCCTTCAGGCCGAGGTCGGCATCACCTTCGTCTTCGTGACCCACGACCAGCACGAGGCGCTCACCATGTCCGACCGGATCGCGGTAATGCGCGGTGGCCGAATCCTGCAGATCGGCACGCCCGAAGAGATATACGAGCGCCCGGCGGCCCGCTTCGTCGCTGATTTCATCGGCGAGACCAATCTCCTGGAAGCGACGCGGATCGGCACTGCACGCTTCCGGCTCTCCTCTGGGCTCGAAATCGAGACTGCCGAAGCCGGCCCACCCGGGGACAGCGTTGTGCTGGTGATCCGGCCGGAGCGCGCCGCCCTGGTCCCGCCCGGCGGCTCGGCGCTGCCGGCGCGCGTGGAGCAGGTCGTCTTCGTCGGCAGCGACACGATTTATCTCGTCGTCATCGAAGGTGGATTGCGTTTCCGAGTGCGTGAGCAGAATCGCGAAGGTGCCAAAGTACGCGTGCGCGCGGGCGAGCCGGTCGGGATCGCTCTGCCTCCCTCGGCGATCCGGGTGCTGGCGGAATGATGGCCCTCCTGCGCCGCGCCGGTCTCCTGGCACCCGCGATGCTGACGGTGGGGATCCTGCTGATCCTGCCCCTGGGGTTGATGGCGTTCGTTTCGACCCTGGAGCGCGGCCCGACCGGCGGCGTCATCTGGAGCCAGCACACGGCGGACGCCTATATGCAGTTCCTGTTCGAGCGCGACCTGATGGGTCGGCTCGTCGTCAACACCGATTACCTCCACATCTTCGGCCGTTCCATCGGCCTCGCCGCCATCACGACCGTCGTGACCTTGCTGATCGGGTTCCCCACCGCCTTGTGGATGGCGTTCCAGCCGCCGCAACGCCGGATGCTGCTGCTTTTCATCGTGACGGTGCCTTTCTGGACCAACATCCTCGTGCGCAACTACGCCTGGATCTTGCTGCTGCGGAATGGTGGCGTGGTCGATTGGGTCCTGACCAAGCTCGGCGTCACCGATCAGCCCATCGACGTGCTCTACACGCCCTTCGCGACCGGGATCGGTCTCACTTATTCGTTTCTCCCCTACATGATCCTGCCGATCTATGTGAGCCTGGAGAAGCTCGATCGGCGGCTGATCGAGGCCGCCTTCGACCTCGGCGCGAACCGCTGGCACGCTTTCCGGCGGGTCATCCTGCCGCTCTCGATGCCTGGCGTCGTGGGCGGCGCCATACTGGTCTTCGTGCCCGGCCTCGGCGCCTTCATCAGCCCAGAGCTGCTGGGCGGCGCCAAGTCGATGATGATCGGCAGTCTGATCCAGCAGCAATTCGGCCAATCGCGGAATTGGCCCTTCGGGGCGGCGCTTTCTTTCGTCCTGCTGCTGCTGGTCTTGATCGCCCTCTCTGCGCACGCGGCGCGCTACCGCCGCGGCGGGATCAAGCGATGACCGCCTGGGTGGCAAGCCGGCACTTCGTGCCCTGGCGCTTCGACCTCTGGCGGTTCCCGGGAACGCGCGCTGTCGCCGTCTTGGCGCTGCTCTATCTCTACATTCCCATCGTCGCCTTGATCGTTCTGTCCTTTAGTGCCGGCGATTCCTCGCTCGCGCGCTGGTCCGGATTCAGTCTGCACTGGTATGCAGACGTACTCGGCAACGACGACATGCTCCGCGCGATCCGGAACTCGCTGGTAGTGGCGGGATTCGCGACCGTGGCCGGTAGCTCGATCGCGACCATGGCGGCGCTCGCGACCGCGGGGCCGCGGTTCCGGTTCCAGTCCGGGGTCGAGGCGCTGATCGGGCTGCCGCTCGTCATACCGGACATCGTTGCGGGCATCGCGACCTTGCTATTTTTCGTGATGGTCGGCGTGCCACTCGGCATCGTCAGCATAAT
>DATMMM010000264.1:0-11854 GCA_035569735.1 Allostellaceae bacterium
ACCGGCGGCTCGATCCGGCAGCCCGCGAGCTTCTCGGGCATCGTCGGGTTGAAGCCGACCTACGGTCGCTGCTCGCGCTGGGGCATCGTCGCGTTCGCCTCCTCGCTCGACCAGGCGGGGCCGATGACGCGCAGCGTGCGCGACGCCGCGATCATGCTGGGCGCGATGGCCGGGCACGATCCCAAGGATTCGACCTCGGCGCCGCTCGATGTGCCGGATTTCGAGGCGGCGCTCACCGGCGACATCCGCGGCCTCAAGGTCGGCATTCCCCGCGAGTACCGCGTCGAGGGCATGGCGGCCGAGATCGAGCAGCTCTGGCAGCAGGGGATCGCCTGGCTCAAGGCCGCGGGTGCCACGCCCGTCGACGTCAGCCTCAAGATGACGAAATACGCGCTTCCCGCCTATTACATCATCGCGCCCGCCGAGGCCTCCTCGAACCTCGCGCGCTACGACGGCGTGCGCTTCGGGTTGCGCGTGCCCGGCGAGACCCTCGACGAGATGTACGAGGCGACGCGCGCCGCCGGCTTCGGCGCCGAGGTGAAGCGGCGCGTGCTCATCGGCACCTATGTGCTCTCGGCCGGCTATTACGACGCCTATTACCTGAAGGCGCAGAAGATCCGGACCCTGATCGCGCGCGACTTCGCGGAGGCCTTCAAGAGCTGCGACGTAATCCTGGCGCCGACCGCGCCGAGCGCCGCCTTCGCGATCGGCGAGAAGAGCGACGATCCCATCGCGATGTATCTGAACGACGTCTTCACCGTGCCGGTGAACCTCGCGGGCCTGCCGGGCCTCTCGGTGCCCGCGGGACTGTCGTCGGACGGATTGCCGCTGGGATTGCAGGTGATCGGCCGCGCCTTCGACGAGGCGATGGTGCTGCGCGTGGGCGAGGTGCTGGAGCGTGCGGCGGGTTTCACGGCGAAGCCCGCCTTCCTTGCGGGAGGCCGCGCATGAGCCTCGTCGAGGGACGTACCGGGAAATGGGAGGTCGTGATCGGTCTCGAGGTGCACGCGCAGGTGATCTCGAAGGCGAAGCTGTTCTCGGGTGCGGCGACCGAGTTCGGTGCCGAGCCCAACACGCAGGTATCCACCGTCGACGCGGCCTTCCCGGGCATGCTCCCGGTGATCAACCGGCACTGCGTCGATCAGGCGGTGCGCACGGGGCTCGGGCTCGAGGCCGAGATCAACCTGGTCTCGGTGTTCGATCGCAAGAATTATTTCTACGCGGACCTGCCCGCGGGCTACCAGATCTCGCAGTTTTCGCGGCCGATCGTCGGCAAGGGCAAGATCATTCTCGACCTTCCGGACGGCTCGACGCGCGAGGTCGGCATCACGCGGCTCCATCTCGAGCAGGATGCCGGCAAGAGCCTGCACGACCAGCACGCCGAATACACCTATGTCGATCTCAACCGCGCGGGCATCGCGCTCATGGAGATCGTCAGCGAGCCCGACATGCGCACGGCCGAGGAAGCCGGCGCCTATCTCAAGAAGCTGCGCTCGATCCTGCGCTACCTCGGCACCTGCGACGGCAACATGGAGGAGGGCTCGCTGCGCTGCGACTGCAACGTCTCCGTACGCAAACCCGGCGCGCCCCTCAACACGCGCTGCGAGATCAAGAACGTGAATTCGATCCGCTATGTCATGCAGGCGATCGAGTACGAAGCGGCTCGGCAGATCGGCGTCATCGAGGAGGGCGGCAGCATCCGCCAGGAGACCCGGCTCTTCGACGCCAACCGCGGCGTCACGCGCTCGATGCGCTCCAAGGAGCACGCGCACGACTACCGCTATTTCCCCGATCCCGACCTGCTGCCGCTGGTGCTCGACCCCAAGCGCGTGGAGGAGCTGCGCCAGGAGCTGCCGGAGCTGCCCGACGCCAAGAAGGCGCGCTTCGAGCGCGAGCTCGGGCTTTCCGCCTATAACGCGAGCGTGCTGGTGTCGGAGAAGGAGTCCGCGGCTTTCTATGAGCGCGTCCTCGCCGAGCTCGAAGGGGCCGGGACCGGATTCCCGAAGAAGCAGCTCGCCGTCGATGCCGCCAACCTCGTCATGGGTGATTATTTCGCGGCGCTCAACGCGTCGGGCAAGCCGATCGACGAATTCCCGGTGACGCCGCCGATGCTGGTGGAGCTCCTCAAGCTCCAGTACGACAAGACCATCTCCGGCCGGCTCGCCAAGGACGTGTTCGCGGCGATGGTGGAGACCGGCAAGGGACCGGCGGCGCTGGTGGAGGAGCGGGGCCTCAAGCAGGTTACCGACACCGGCGCGATCGAGGCCGCGATCGATGCGGTCATGAAGGCGCAGGCCGAGAAGGTCGCGGAGTACCGCTCCGGCAAGGACAAGCTCTTCGGCTTCTTCGTGGGCCAGGTGATGAAGGCGACCCAGGGCAAGGCCAACCCGGCGCTGGTGAACGAGCTCCTGAAGCAAAAGCTCGCGGGGTAGGGCGCGCCTATCTGGCGCGCGAAGGGGAGGACGATGGACACGCCACGCTCCGCGCGACGGCCGCGGCGAAGCCGGGAAGTCACGCATCTGGGCGCCTCGCTGCTGGGCCGGCCGCCGTTGCGCAACGGCTTCAAGCCGCTGGAGGTGCTGAGCCAGGACCAGTTGATGGCGATCCACGAGGCGTCGCTGAAGCTGCTGGAGGAGACCGGCATCGAGTTCATGGGTGCCGGCGCGCGTCAGCTCCTGCGCAAAGCGGGCGCCAGCGTCGACGACGCGACCGGCCTCACCAAACTGCCGCGCGAGCTGGTGCTGGACGCGATCAAATCGGCGCCGGCGAGTTTCGTGCTGACGCCGCGCAACCCTGAGCGGCGCATCCACCTCGGCGAGACCTTCATCTCCTTCGGTTTGGTTGCGGGACCGCCCAACATCCACGACTGCGTCGCCGGCCGCCGCTCCGGCAACCTCGGCGACTACGTCACGCTGATCAAGCTCGCGCAGAGCTTCGACATCATCCATCTCATCGGCAACCAGCCGACGGCGCCGGTCGAGCTGCCGGCGCGCACGCGACACCTCGATTGCTATCGCGCCAACGTGACCTACGCGGACCGCGTCTATCACTGCACCGCGATCGGCCGCAACCGCGCGCTCGACGGCATCGACATCATGGCGATATCCCGCGGCAAGACGCGCGAGGAGATGGTGGGCGACCCCGGCGTCATCACCATCATCTCCGTCAATTCGCCGCGCCGCTTCGATGCCTCGATGTCGGACGGGCTCATGACCATGGCCGAGTTCGGCCAGGCCGTGTGCGTGACGCCCTTCACGCTGATGGGCGCGATGACGCCGGTGACCCTGGCGGCGGCGCTCACCCAGCAGAACGCCGAGGCGCTCGCCGGCATCGCCCTGACCCAGCTGGTCCGGCCGGGCACGCCCGCGGTCTACGGCGCCTTCACCTCGAACGTCGACATGCGCTCGGGCGCGCCCGCCTTCGGCACGCCCGAGAATGCGCGCGCGACGCTCGCCGCGGGGCAGTTGGCGCGGCTTTACAATCTGCCCTACCGCGCCAGCAACTCCTGCGCCGCCAACGCCGTCGACGCGCAGGCGGCCTATGAGTCCGAGATGTCGATCTGGGCCTCGGTGATGGGACACGCCAACCTGGTCTATCACGGCGCCGGCTGGATGGAGGGCGGGCTCACCGCGTCCTTCGAGAAGATCGTGATCGACGTCGAGATGCTGCAGATGATGGCCGAGACCATCAAGCCGATCGATGTCAACGCGGAGGAGATCGCGGCCGGGCTCGAGGCGATCGCCGACGTGCCGACCGGCGGGCATTTCTTCGGCTCGCCGCACACGCTGGCGCGCTACGAGACGGCCTTCTACAAGCCGCTGGTCTCGAACTGGCAGAACTACGAGAATTGGGAGCTCGCGGGCGGCCTCGACGCGACCCAGCGGGCGACGCAGATCTGGCAGAAGGCGCTCGAGATCTACGAGCAGCCGCCGCTGGAGCCCGCGATATCCGAGGCGCTCGACGCCTTCGTCGCCAAGCGCAAGGAAGAGCTGCAGTCGGTGGATCACTGAGCTTCGCCGTCGAAAATCCCCTCGTTGATTTGATTGCGCAAATTGGCTCTGCTATCCCAATTCCGATTTTTGCGAGCCCGGGCTCCGACTGGTGTCGTAGGACGACACGAGACAAGCGCCGCGGCGCACAAGCCATGCGGCAGCGGGTTCGCCGCATCCCTCTCGGCCATGCTCTTCCGCGCATCCACTGCTGCTCTCCCGCTCGCCTGCTCGGCGCTGGACCGATCTCTGTCGATCGACAGCTAATCACGGGGCCGTTCAGCGGCGCTGAACAAAATCAGGAGCGAGTGCGCGATCGGCTCAGGTGATCCCGCGCTCGCGATAGGGGCGGTTCTCCTCGACCCTTTGCCAACCGAAGCGGCTCAGGTCGAGCGTGCGGTAGCCGCCGTCGAGGATCAGCTCGGCGATGGCGCAGCCGCAGCCGGGCGCGTGCATGAGCCCATGGCCCGAGAATCCCGCGAGCAGGTAGAAATTCTCGATGTGCCCGGTCCAGGGCCCGATGATCATGTTGCCGTCGAGCTCGTTCTGGTCGTAGAGGCCCGGCATGGTGCTGCGGAGCTTGGTGCGCTCGAAGGTGGCAAAGCGATGCGCGAGGGCGGGCCACACCACCCGCTCGAAATACCCGTGATCGACCTCGAAATTGAAGCCGCGGGGCTCCGCGAGATCCGGCAGCCCGCCCGAATAGCCCTTGCCCTCCGGGCGGAACGCGAGGCGGTTCACGTCCTTGATGTAGGGCAGGGGCTCGATCGGCTGCTCCGCCTCGAAATAATGCTCGTAGCGCCGCATCGGCTCGATGGGGACGGCCCAGCCGACCATGGCGCAGATTTCCTTGGCCCAGGCGCCCGCGGCATTCACCACCGCGGAAGTCTCGATCCTCCGGCCCGATTTGAGCCGCACGGCGCGCGCGGCACCGCGCTCGGCCTCGATGCCGACGACCTCATCGGCGATGAACTCCGCGCCCAACGAGCGCGCCTTGCGGCGGAAGCCCTGCAGCACCGAGTGCGGATCGAGCCAACCGTCGTCGGGCGAATAGACGCCGGCGCCGAGGTCGTCGACCCTCATGGAGGGGAATTTGTCGGCGATCTCTCGCGGCTCGAGCCAGGCGACGCGGACGCCTTCGCGCTCCTGCGCCTCGAAGTTGGCTCTGAGCGTCCCGATTGCGCCGGGCGGCACGATGAAGAGGTAGCCGTGCTTCTTGAAGCCGATCGGCGCGGGCTCGCCATCGACGGCCATCAAGGTCTCGAATTGCTCGAAGAAGGGGATGCTGTATTGCGAGAGCCGGATGTTCTCGGGCAGCGAGAAGAGCCGCCGCACACCGCCCGAGGCCCGTGGCGTCGAGGCGAGCGCATAGGTGGGGTCGCGCTCGACCACCGTGACCGTGCACGGCTTCGGGTGGCTGCGCAGGAAATAGGCCGCGGCGGCGCCGATCGCGCCGCCGCCGATGACCACGACGTCGCTGCGCATGGGTTCAGCCCTTCGCGATGCGCCCGTAAGTGTCCTCCAGGCGCACGATGTCGTCCTCGCCGAGGTAGCTGCCGGTCTGCACCTCGATCAGATGCACGGGCGTCTCGCCGGTGTTCTCGAGGCGGTGGTGCATGCCGATGGGGATGTAGGTCGATTGGTCCTCGCCGAGCATGGTGACCTCGGTGCCGCGCGTGACCCTGGCGGTGCCGCGCACGACGACCCAATGCTCCGCGCGCTTGTGGTGATATTGCAGCGAGAGCCGGCCGCCGGGCTTCACCACGATGTGCTTCACTTGCACGCGCTCGCCGTTGTGGATCGAGCGATAGCTGCCCCAGGGCCGCTCGACGAGCGGATGGGTCTTGAGCTCGCTGCGGCCGTCGCGCTCGAGCTTGGCGACGAGCTGCTTCAAATCCGAGGCGCGCGCGCGCGGGGCGACCAGCACGGCGTCGGATGTCGCCACCACCACGAGGTCCTCGACGCCGAGCACCGTCACCAGCCCGTGCTCGGCACGCAAATAGGAATTGCGGGTATCCGAGGTCACCACGTCGCCCACGGCGACATTGCCGTCGGCATCCTTGGATCCGCCCTGCCAGAGCGCGTCGAAACTGCCGACATCGCTCCAGCCGATGTCGACGGGCACCACCGCCGCGGCCTTGGTGTGCTCCATCACGGCGTAATCGATGGAGATCGAGCGCGCGGCTGTGAAGGTCGCGGCCTCCAGCCGCAGGAAATCGAGGTCGCGCTTGGCTTGGCCGAGCGCGCGCCGACAGGTGTCGACCATGGCGCCGTCCCGGCGCGAAAGCTCCTGCAGGTAGAGCTTCGCCGGCAGCAGGAACATGCCGCTGTTCCAGGAGTAGTCGCCGGCGGCAAGCATCTTCTGGGCGCGCGCCGCGTCCGGCTTCTCCACGAACTCCGCGACGGCAAAGCAGCCGTCGATCCCCGGCCATGCGCCGCCGCGGCGGATATAGCCGTAGCCGGTCTCGGGCCGGTCGGGCGTCACGCCGAAGGTTACCAGCGCGCCCGCGCGCGCGGCGTCGGCGGCACGCTCGACGCCCGCGAGGAAAGCCGAGCGGTCTCGGATCGCGTGATCCGACGGCAGCACCAGCAGCAGCGCCTCGGGATCCTCGGCGCTCAGCAGCAGCGCCGCCACCGCGATCGCGGGCGCGGTGTTGCGGCCTTGCGGCTCCAGCACGAGCGCCCGGGGTACGGCGCCGATCGCGCGCAGCTGCTCGCCCACGAGGAACCGGTGCTCGTCGTTGGCAATGACCAGGGGCGGAGCGAACCGCTCGCTGTCGGTGACGCGCAGCACGGTCTCCTGGAGCAGGCTCTTATCGGAAAGCAGCGGCAGCAGCTGCTTCGGGCTGAGCGCGCGCGACAGCGGCCAGAGCCGCGTGCCGGATCCGCCCGAGAGAACCACTGGATGAATGAGCGCGCGCGCCATGCCCCCTCCGGGAAGCCCGATTGCGACGCTCGGAGCCTAGTCGGGTGCGCGGCCCGGCGCCACCCCATCGCTTGCTCGGCGCCTGCCGGTCGGGTAAGGCTCGCCTCCGGCAATAACGGAGGCAGCGCGATGATCGATCTTTACACCTGGAGCACGCCCAATGGCCGCAAGGTCTCGATCATGCTGGAGGAGACCGGGCTCGCCTATCGCGTCCACAAGATCGACATCTCCAAAGGCGACCAGTTCAAGCCGGAGTTCGTCGCCCTCAACCCCAACAGCAAGATCCCCGCGATCGTCGACGGGGATGGCCCCGGCGGTAAGCCGCTGCCGCTCTTCGAGTCCGGCGCGATCCTGATTTATCTCGCGGAGAAGACCGGAAAATTGCTGCCGAAGGACCCCGCGGCCCGTTACACCGTGCTGGAGTGGCTGATGTTCCAGATGGGCGGCGTCGGGCCGATGTTCGGCCAGGTGCATCACTTCCTGCGAGCCGCGCCGGAGCCGGTGCCCTACGCCATCGAGCGCTACGGCAAGGAGACGCGCCGGCTCTACGGCGTGCTCGATGTGCAGCTGGGCAAGGCGGCTTATCTCGCGGGAGAGTATTCGATTGCCGATATCGCCACGTATCCGTGGGTGGCGCGGCACGAGTGGCACAAGGTCGCGCTCGCCGATTTCCCGAACGTGGAGCGCTGGTATCGAGGGATCGGCGCTCGGCCCGCGGTCGCCCGCGGGATGCAGGTGCCCGTCTGATCCGGCGGGGAGGCGAGGCGGCTCAGGCCGCCATGCGCGGGCGTCCGACGCGGCGGGCAAGCGTCTCGGAGGCGGCGGTCGCGCCGGCGAAGCCGGTCAGCGACCGCAGCTCCTCACGGCAGCGCTCGAGCACCACGAGATCGCGCGCATCTTCGCGGTCTGCCACGTCCATGTAGCTGATCTTGATCTCGACGAGATCCAGGAGCATTTCGACCGACCGTCTGGACAAGCTCATTTTATCCTCCACGGGAAACGGAACCCTTGTCTTCCTTGGCGGATACGAGTTTTTCAGGGCTTTCGTTAAAATGCGGTGAAACAAATCCCGTGGATTGGATCCTTTTATCCCGATTCCGGGTGAGCAACACGCCTCCGGATTGACCTGAGTCAGTTCTTGGCGCTGTCCGCCATCTTGCCCATCGCGATCATGGTTGACGAGGCGTAAACTGCCTCCTTGGGCGAAGCCAGGAGCTCAGCGATAGGGATCGGTCGAAGCCAGCGGCTCGATGTCGGCGGACGGGAGGTTCTGCTCGATCGATCGGGCGAGCGCGTCGCAGCGCGCGGCGACGTCGAGCAACTGATCGCGCATCGCCGGAATGTCGAAGCTGCGGGCGAGTGCCCGCAGTACCGACGCCTGCTCCTGAAGGATCGCGATCCGTTCCATTGCCCCCTACCGAAACGGCCTTAACGGCCGGTTGCGGTCCCCTCGAATCCCACTCTAGTGGCAGGGATCGCGGCTCGGCAGTACGTTAGCGTACTACCGGCCCGGAATTATTCGGGCCCGGTCACCAGGCTCGCACGACGGTTCCCACCGCGATCATCAGCAGGACCATGATGAAGGCGAACGCCACGGTCTCGTGACGGAATGAGAGCCGGCGGGGAGCATTCGGCACGGTGGTTCCTTCTGGGCACTGCGCGCGCCCATGATCTACGCCCGAAGCGCCGCCGTGCTACGGACGGAACGTCGCTGCGACACTCTTGAGCAGAGGAGATCGTCCGGCAGTTACATGAGCGATCAATGCGATTCTCGACGCGCGGGTACGGAGCCGGCTGATCCCGCTCTTCGATGATGCCGTGCGCGAGCGCGCCTGGTCGTTAACCCAGCCGCCGCGCCCGCTTCTTGGCGTCCAGGTCTGCCATGTGGTTGGCGAGCCGGTCGTAGCCGTCGGCCATCTCCTGGAGCGAATCTCGGGCGACGGCGTTGGATAGAGTTTCCGCAGTGGCGCGCAGCTCGTCGGCCTTGAGACGCCAGCGCTGGACCTCGCCCAGTATGTCACCCATGAAATCACCCCATCAGGTTCGCGGTTGATCCCCGAACTCCAGTACCTTGGCCGGGACTCTGTCCTCGCCGTGGGTGCCAAGGAGCCGCGCGTATTCCCGTCTCGTGACCTCGTAGCATTCGCACGCGGCTACCGCGAGGCCTTCCCGGTCCGCAATCGTGATGCGGCCGTGCGCATAATGAATGAACCCCGCCGACTGCAGCGACTGGGCCGCCACCGTGACGCCGGCCCGCCGCACGCCCAGCATCATCGCGATGATCTCATGCGTGAGCGGCAGCCGGTCGGTGCCCGCGCGGTCCTGGGCGGTCAACAGCCAGCGGGCGAGCCGCTGCTCCAGCAGATGCGCGCGGTTGCAGGCGGCCGATTGCGTCGCCGAGTTCAAATAGGCTTGCACGTAGCGGAGCAGGATCGCGCGCAGTTGCGGGCTCGCGTGCGCCTCCCGCTCCAGGATGGCCGCGGGCATGCGCAGCGCGCCGCCGGGGATCTGCACCATGGCCTCGTTGAGCGAGACCTCGTCGCCGAGCAGAGACTGCACGCCCAGCATGCCCTCCCGGCCCGCGAGGCCGACCTCGACCGAGGCGCCATCCCGCATCATCGCCACGATCGAGATCATTCCTGAGGTCGGGAAGACCACAGATTCGACGGGCTTGCCGCGCTCCTGCAGTGTCTGGTTCAGCGCCAGCACTTCCGACGTGAGATGCGGCCTCAGGCGATCGAGTTGCGAGGGCGGTAGCAGATCGAGCAGTCGATTTCCGGTGGCTGGCATTGTTCCTCTCGCGGTTAGCACGGGCCCCACCGCGCATTCCGCCGTCCTCCTGCCCCAGGAACGGCTCCATATCCCGCTACAATCGACCGGACTCGCGCCAAAGGCAAACGGAAACGGCACCGCCATCATTCGGCGGATGTGTCATCCTCCGGGGGCGGAGGTGCGATATCGAGCCTGGAGCGTTTTGCGGGCGGATCCCGGCAGGCCCTGCAGTTGAGCCACCGGGTGATAGATGCCGCTCGCGGATCGGTTCGGCGTCCACGCGTTACTCGAACAAGTCGAGAAAGACTTCGCTAGCAATGGATCTTAGGCCGGGTCGGCTTGCCGTTCTTCTCGTACCGCTCGGCGAGGCGCTCGAATTGCTCCCGCAACCTCCAATAACTGCTCGCGTGCCTTCTTGTTCCGGACTGTCTTGGCCATCATCCGGCATTCCCAGGCCATGTCCCTCAACTGTACAGCGCGCGATTTCATCGATCTCCTCCCCCGGCAGCGCAGAGCCTATACCACGCGCCGCCCCGCCGGTAACTGTGGCATAGCGGGGGCGCGCGGCGCTCCCGCCGGGGAACGCCCGCGGAACCCAACGGCAGCGGTCGCGTTTCAGCCGAGAGCCTCGCCCCCAAGGCGTGGCTCGCCTTGTTTTGCAAGACTCAGGAGAAATGCCGATGGTTCGCAAACACGGAGCCGCCAGCGCGGTCCTTGCGCTGATCCTGGGCGCCGGCCTCGCACCCGCCATCGTCGGGTGTGCCGGGACGCCGACGAGCCGGAGCACCGGTGAAGTCATCGATGACGCCGCGATCAAGACGAAGGTGGAGTCCAAACTACTCGCAGACGCGGGGCCGAAAGCGCTTCAGGTCGGTGTCGACGTCCATCAGCGCGACGTGGACCTAAAGGGCGTCGTGGATTCGCCGGAGCTGGTCGCGCGTGCGGTGAAAGACGCGCGTTCCGTGGAAGGCGTGCGTTCGGTTCGCAACGATCTGGTCGTTCAGTAGCGGACGAATTTGCAGCCGGAGATCGGAGAAAGACAGATGCCGAGCAGGACTCAGTCGGACCTCGAAGCCATCGCGGGCGATGTCAGCTCCCTGAAGCGCGCTCTCGCGCGTCTGACGGATCACGTGAAGAACGGCTCCTACGACGCCGCGAAGGGATCGACGGTGGATGCGGTCGAGCGTCTCAGCAAGGATGCCGACCGGGTCTATCGAACCCTATCCAAGCGCGGAGAGCGCTCGGTCAACGCGATCACTCAACGTGTCGAGCGGCAACCTCTGACCAGCGTGCTGATCGCGTTCGGCGTGGGATTGATCAGCGGACGCTTACTTTCGCGCTAGCGTTTCGCTCGATCAGGATTACCAAAAAGGACTCCCCACAGGCCGCGCATTTCATGCGCGCGCGTCTTGTCGCGCAGTCCTCTGCTTCCATCCTGGTTGACTTGAGCTTCACCATTACGCGGGGGAGTGTGCGAGTTCGCGCATCATGCGTCACCGCACTCCGCGGCCAACAATCAGGTGCGCGATGCGGAAACATAACGGCTCTCACTCGATCCTCGAAATTGCGCGCGTCCTCTCGCTGATCGCCGGTTTCACTTTGGCCGGCTATGTCGGCGCGATGACGGCCGGCGCCAAAATCGCACTCGCCAAGGGCGGTGGTGGCGGTGGTGGAGACGGCGGCAAAGGGGGCGCCGGGAGCGGCTCAGGCGGAAGCGGCACTGGCAGCGGCAGCGGCGCCGGCGCCGGGAGTGGCGGATCGACTGGGAGCGGCTCAAGCGGCAGCGGCACGGGCGCCGGAAGTGGCGGATCGACTGGCAGCGGTTCGAGCGGCACTGGCACTGGCAGCGGAAGCGGCGGATCGGCCGCCGGCTCGAGCGGAACCGGCACGGGAAGTAGCGGATCGGCCGGAAGCGGCTCGAGCGGAAGTGGTAGCGCGAGCGGTACCTCAAGTGGAAGCGGCGGATCAGCCGGGAGCGGATCGAGCGCAAGCGGCAGTGCGAGCGGTGCCGCAAGTGGAAGCGGCGGATCGGCCGGGAGTGCTTCGAGCGGAAGCGCCACGGGAACCGGCGCCGGCACGGCTGGCGGAGCTGGCAGCAGCACGGGAGCGGGTGGCAGCACGGGCTCAGCTGCGGGAATCGGATCCGGCACGGGTATCGGTAGTACGG
>DATMMM010000265.1:0-3964 GCA_035569735.1 Allostellaceae bacterium
GATCGCGAGCGCTTTTGCGGTCTTCAGATTGACGATCAACTGGAAGGTGCTCGCCTGGAAATAGGGAATTTCCCCCGGCTTCTCGCCGCGGAGGATCCGGTCGACCTGGTTGCCGGCCTGCCGATAGAGATTCTCCAGGTCGACCGCATAGGCCATGAGCCCGCCGAGCTGCACATGGGCGCGATAGGGATAGATCGCCGGCAACCGGTTCGCGTCGGCGAGGTCGACGATGACCTGCCTATGGGTCAGGTTGTTGGAGATGTCACCGACGATGAGCGCATCGGCGTGCTGCTCCACCATCGCCGCGACGACGCGCCGATACTCGGCGGGCTGGATGGGATCGTCGAGCGGCGGACCGAGCAGCGCGATCCCCGCCGCCCCCGTCACCTCGCGCAGAACCTGTCCTTGAGCGCCCTCCCACGACGCCCGATATGTGAGAAAGCCCACGCGGGCCGCCTTCGGCACCGCCTCCCTCAGGACCTCAAGGCGCTTGCCCCAGATCTCGACCCCGGCATCGGCGCTGACACCCGTGAGGTTGCCGCCCGGCCGCGCCAGGCTGGTGACGATCCCATAAGCGACCGGGTCGGCCGTGACCCCCACGATCGGAACCGTCGCCGTCGCCTCCTTGAAGTGCCGCACGAGGAGCGAGGTGTTCGTGAAGACCAGATCCGGATTTCGGCCGATCACCTCGCGGGCGAGCTCGGCATAGTGGTCGGTCCGCCCCTCGGCGGAATAGCGCTCGATCACGAGGTTCTGTCCCTCGACATCGCCGAGCCGGCGCAGCTCCTCGAAGAAGGCCCGGTAGACCGGATTGCCTCCCGTCTCCGTCACCTCGGCAACCGGGTCCGACGCCGCGACGACGGCGATGTGGTGCACCTTCACGGGCTGCTGCGCCCGCGCACCGCCGATCGCCGCCGAGGCGAGCGCAAGCCCGACAAGGACGGCGCGCCGCCTCATTCGATCACCTCGTCGGCGCGGGCGAGGATCGAGGGCGGGATGGTGAGCCCGAGCGCCTTCGCCGTCTCGAGGTTGACGATCAGATCGAATTTGGTCGGCTGCTCGATCGGCAGCTCGCCGGGGTTGGCGCCCTTCAGGATGCGGTCGACGTAGGAGGCCGCGCGGCTGAACTGGTCCACCGCGTCGCTGGAATAGGATAAAAGGCCGCCCTCTCTGGCGAAGACGGTGGCGCCGTACGCCGCGGGCATGCGCTCACGCGCCGCCGAGGCGATGAGACGCTGGCTCAGGGAGACGAACCGGCTCTGCGCCGGTACGATCATGCCCCCGTTTTGTGCTTGGGCGAAGGCACGGATGGCGGCCTCGACCTCGTCCGCGGTTCGGGCCAGCGCCTGTTGCGGCTCCAAACCAAGCTCGCGCGCGGCGTCCTCGATCGAGCGCCACCATTCCGTCGTCGCGGCGTTGTCGGGGTCCAAAAGCGCCAGCACGCGCGTCGCATGGGGCGCGACCTCTTTCAACAGCTCGACGAGTTTGCCGCCGATCGAGAATTCCGCAAAGGCAAAGCCTGTGAAATTGCCGCCGGGATGCGCAAGGCTCGAAACGGATCCCTGAGCTATCGGATCGACGATCAAAAGGAAGACGATGGGAATGGAGCGCGTCGCCTCACGCACCGGCTGGAAACTCGTCGCTGGCGCTACGATCACGTCAGGTTTGAGGGTCACGAGCTCCTGCGCATATGTCTTTGCGCGCGCAGCTTCATTGTTTGCCCAGCGCACCTCGACTTTGAGGTTTGCCCCATCCCGCCAGCCAAGCTGCGCGAGGGATCGCAGGAGCGCGTCGAATAACCGCGCGGATGCCATATCGCGTTCCGACGCGGGCATGAGCACGCCGACCGTTCGAACCGTATCGGCAAGCGCGCGTCCCGCGCGAGACCACGCCGCCGCGCCGCCGAGCGCCGCGATGAACGCGCGCCGCCTCATTCGATCACCTCGTCCGCGCGCGCGAGCAGCGCGGGCGGCACGGGAACGCCGAGCGCCTTGGCCGCGGTGAGGTTTAGGGCGAAGCGGAAGAGCGTCGGCTGCTCGAAGGGCAATTCCGCCGGCTTGGCGCCCTTGAGGATGCGATCGACGAGGGCGCCGATGCGGTCGAAGCTCTCGTCGAGATCGAGCCCGTAGGACATCAGGCCGCCGGAGCGCGCGATGAAGTCGAACTCGTAGATCCCCGGCAGCCGCTGCGCCGCCGCGAACTCGAACACCTTCGTCCGGTTCAAGTTGGTGAGGGGGTCGCTCACCATCAGGATGCCGTCCGGCGGGTCGCGCCGCATGGCCTCGAAGGCCTGCTCGAAATCGGCGGGCTCGCGCACGCCCAAGGCCTGGACGTCGATGCCGAGCGCCTTGGCGCCCGCCTCCGATGCCCGGTAACGGAGCGTCATGGCCAGGTCGTCGGCGTTCCACAGCATCGCGACGCGGCGCAGGTTGGGCGCGAACTCCTTGAGCAGCTCCAACCGCTTGGGCGTGACTTCCGCCGAGACGTCGGAAAGGCCGGTCAAGTGCCCGCCCGGCCGCGCCAGGCTCTGGGCGAGGCCCGTCTCCACCGGGTCGCCCGCCGAGAAGATCACCACCGGGAGTGTCGTCCCCTCCTTGGCGGCGAGCGCCGCGCGGTAGCCGAAGGCGACGATGAGGTCGACCTTGCTCGCGACCAGCTCCGAGACCAGCTGGGGCGGGCGACGCTCGAAGGCCAGGTTTCGATCGATTACGTAGCCGTGCTTGGCGAGCCCGTTGGTGAGCGGCGCGTCGAATGGGCTCTTGTCCACCACGCCGAGCAGCCCGATGCGATAGGTCTTGTTCGAGCTCTGGGCCAGTGCGCGAACGGGCCACGCAGCCGACGAGCCCGCGACCAACCTGATGAAATCGCGCCGCTTCATGGACTTTCCCCCGGACAATCCGAGACGCGCGGGAATTCCTGCCTCGGAATAGTACACTCCCCCACGGCGCGGCGTCAGGGGTCAGTGCCTGTTGGGAGGTGTGGAATGGTCCGTCGGATGGCGCCGGCCGGCAAGGCGCTAGGGGCCGCCCTGCTCGCGGCGGCCTGCGTCGCGAGCCCTCCCGCGCCGGTCGCCATCGACTGGTCCAAGGCGCAAACCGTCGCGGTCGATCTGGTGGATTACCGGTTCGTGCCCGACCGTCTGGTCTTCCGCCGCGGCGTCGCCTACCGCCTGCACCTCGAGAACAAAGGCGCCGAGCAGCACGAGTTCACCGCGCCCGAGTTCCTGAAAGCGGTCGAGGTCCGCAACCCGGAGGTCGTGGGCACCTATGGGACCGAGATTGTCCTGCAACCCGGAGAAAAGAAGGACCTTCTATTCCTCGCGCGCCAGCCCGGTACCTTCAAGCTGATCTGCAGCGACCATGATTGGGCCGGCATGATCGGCCAGATCGCGGTCGAGTAGCGAGCGCGCGCCAGGGAGCGCGGACGCGCTCCGTCAGGGCGCTCTATGACCGGGCGCCGCGCCACCGCTCGACGACGGTGGCGAGGAATTTGGGATCGGCGACATCTTTCACCCAGGCCTTGGAGAATTTCGCCGTGCCGCTCAAGGGGCGGTACTCCTCGGGCAGATCGTCGATGCGCACGCGCACCGGGACCGCCACGCCCTCGCCGATGATGATCGCTTCGGAGTTGCGCAGCGTGGGCAGGAAATTGAGCAGGCCGGTCGTCGATTCCCGCAGCGCTCCGCGCACGAAATCCTGGTCCGCGTTGTTGGACATGCGCAGCGCGAAGATCGTGTTGCACTGGGAGAGCACCGCCGGCAGCAGCTCCGAGGGCCGCTGGCTCACCACGCAGAGCGAGATCCCGTACTTGCGGCCCTCCTTGGCGATGCGCGCGAGCGCGCGCTTGGCGGGCTCGAAGCCGGCGCGGCTGTCGAGCGGGCAGTAGCGGTGCGCCTCCTCGCAGACCAGCAGGATGGGCACCGCCCGCTCGCTCCAGAGCGCGAAGTCGAAGGTCATCCGGCACA
>DATMMM010000266.1:0-4544 GCA_035569735.1 Allostellaceae bacterium
CGTCAGCTGCTATCTCTGCTGCCGCGCGGCGGTGGCGGGGATGCGCAAGGGCGGCGGCGGTGGACGCATCGTCAATGTGGCGGCGCGGCCCGCGCTCGAGCCGCGCCAGGGCGCCGGCATGAGCGCCTATGCCGCGAGCAAGGCAGCGGTTGCGGCACTGACCCAGGCGCTGGGCGAGGAGCTCGCCGGGGACGGCATCCTCGTCAACGCGGTGGCGC
Source organism: Allostellaceae bacterium (assembly GCA_035569735.1). Lineage (GTDB taxonomy): Bacteria > Pseudomonadota > Alphaproteobacteria > ATCC43930 > CGMCC-115725 > DASZHJ01. The sequence continues at coordinate 219 of DATMMM010000266.1, forward strand.
CCTCGATCATGGACACGCCCGCCAATCGCGCGGCCATGCCCAAGGCGAAGCACGAGCTCTGGCCCAAGGTCGAGGAGGTCGCAGCGACCATCCTGTTCCTGGCGAGCACCGAGAACCGCGTCACGCGCAGCGCCGTGGCGCCGGTCTACGGCCGCTCGTAAGCCCTCGGTCCCGGAGCCGGTCTTGGCCGCCGTCAGCCATCGCGAGATCCTGCGCATCCTCGGCGGCATCGTGCCGGGCATGTTCCTGGCGGCGCTCGACCAGACCATCATCACCACCCCGCTGCCGACCATGGCGGCGGAGCTCGGCGGCGTCGAGCATCTCTCCTGGGTGATCTCGATCTATCTCCTGACCGCCACCGCCTCGACGCCGATCTACGGCAAGCTCAGCGATCTCTACGGCCGGCGCGGCCTGCTGCAGGGCGCGATCGTGATCTTCCTTGTGGGATCGGCGCTGGCGGCACTCGCCCAGACCATGCCGCAGCTGATCGGCGCGCGGGCGCTCCAGGGGCTCGGCGGCGGCGGCCTCATCACGCTCGCGCAAACCGTGATCGCGGACTACGTCTCGCCGCGCGAGCGCGGGCGCTACCAGGCCTATTTGAGCGGCGTCTGGGCAACCGCGAGCGTGGGCGGTCCGGTGCTGGGCGGGCTCTTCGTCGACCATCTGAGCTGGCGCTGGGTGTTCTGGATCAATCTGCCGGTGGGCGCGCTGGCGCTGCTGCTGTGCTGGCTGGCGCTCCGGCACTTGCCGCAGCACTACGAGCGCCGCTCGATCGATTATCTGGGCGCGCTGCTGCTGACGCTCGGCGTGGCGGCGCTGCTGCTGGTGGCGACCTGGGGCGGCACGCAATTCCCCTGGGGCTCCGCGCCGATCATCGGCCTCACGACGGCGGGTGTCGTGCTGCTCTTGGCCTTCACGCTGCAGGAGCTGCGGGCGCAAGAGCCGATCCTGCCGCCGCGCCTCTTTCGGAACGACATCTTCCGCATCGCCAATCTCTGCGGCGCGGTGGTCGCGATGGTGATGTTCGGCGCCACCATGCTGGTGCCGATCTTCCTGCAGCTGGTGGACGGCATGAGTGCCGGCGCCTCCGGCCTCCTGCTGGCGCCGCTCACCGGCGGGAGCGTGGTGGGCGCCTTCACGTCGGGTCAGATCATGCGCGCCACCGGCGGCTACAAGCGGCAGCCCCTGGTGGGCCTGTCGCTGGCAACGCTGGCGCTGGTCCTGCTCGCCGCCATGACCGCGGACACATCCTTCTTGCTGATCGGCGCCGCGCTCGCGCTGCTCGGCGCCGGCATCGGCGCGACCTTTCCCGTGATCCTCGTGGCGGTGCAGAACGCCAGCGATCCCCGCGACATCGGTGCCGCCACCTCCGCCGTCAACTTCTTCCGCTCGATGGGCGGCTCCTTCGGCGCGGCGATCCTGTGGTCGGTCCTGATCATCGCGTTCACGCGCGAGCTCGCCGGCAGCGGCGCAGCGGGACTGCCCGAGAGCGGCATCGCCCTGCTGCAGGGCGGCGCCGAGGCCTTCGCGCAGCTCTCGCCCGCGCTCCGGGCGACGGTGGTGCCGGCGCTCGCCGGCGCCTTCCATGCCGTCTTTGCCGCAACCGCCGTGCTGAGCCTCATCGCTCTCGGCGTGGCGGGCCTGCTGCGCGAGCAGCCACTGCGCACCACGCCCGCGGCACTCCCGCCGCCAGGGGCCGCGGAGCGTCTCTCCGCGGATTGAGAGGGCACGCGCGGCCGCCCGGATTTGCCGAAAAATCCGGTTGAATGCGCGGCAACCGTCATGGTCCGCCGGATCGGCACGGGCTAGGCTTCGGTCGGTCTCGGCGGCCGCAGAGGCACACCTCTCGGCTCGAGCTCGACGGGCTCGCTGTTCCCAGGACGACCAGCACGGCCATTGGAGGCGCGAGACCCGAGAGGCACAGAGCTGCCCTCGGCCGCCGGGATGCCTCGCTCGCTGCTCGACGCAAACCACGCAACGAGCCCGGTGGCGGCCGCGATGCAAGACGTCCCTCTCGCGGGGGTAAACGCGATCGCCTCAGCTCCTGCACATCTCTTGCGCTCGATTCTTACCCAAGCGCTCCCGCTAGAGTTCGAACCATTTGATTGAGCGAGGCAACTCTTTGAATCGCACTCCAAGCAGCTGTTCAAGCTGCGCAATGGATTGCGCGCTATGGTCGCCGCCAAAATCGCCGATGATCATCGTTTCTCTCCGGGGGCCAACGGTTGAGCACCATTTCCAGGATACAGCTTCGGTATGTCGACCGATCGGACTCTGGCGAAGTAATTGACCCCTCGTCGGTGAAGTGGTCGACATCATGGCCGTGGGTCTGGCGGAGCCAGCTGCTCTTGCTTCTAGAGTTGCCGCCATTCGATCGAGCGAGGCAACTCTTGAGAATGAAAAAACTCCTTCGCGACTTTCAGCACTTCAGAAAAAGGCACTATAGATTCATTTGAAACATCGATCGAGTCGGAATCAGAACGATGAATTGAAAAAATTGTCCACTCCTTTGGGTCCAGATTCATTTTCCCGCCAAGCGACACGTACCCGGCATCGCCGTCTTCGGGGATATAGTATATCACGGCAAGATCTCCTCTCACGTAGATGAGGAGGAGAGGGTAATTGCTTGAATCAGGTGACAGCGCGAATTGGTTTTGTTCGCCCTTGAATCGCACTCCAAACCGCTCTTCAAGCTGTGCAATGGATTGCACGCTATGGTCGCCACCAAAATCGCTAACATTCATCGTTTCTCTCCCGGGGCCAACGGTCGAGCACTATTTCCATCATACGGCTTCGGTTTGTCTATCCAAGGATGCCCTGCGACGTGTCGTTGAGCGTTTGCAGGAGCGCCTGGCGATAGCGCTGCGGCGCCGTCGAGTAATCTTCGTCGCTCGCGAACTGCTGGTCGATGTCGAGCTTCTTGGAGGTGAAGTCCTGCTCGGCGGCTGCGCGGTTGAGCCGGTCCTGCACATCCAGGATCTGATCGACGCTCTGCCCGGCATCGTCGCCGAAATCCTGTGGGGTGCCGAGGGCCTCGGGGAGTCTTGGCATCCCCTGTGCATAGCTCGGCCGAGTTCAATCCCACTCAACGCAAGGCCGCGCATTCTTGGAGACCGGCTCAGCCCAAGCGCGGCCGGCCGCCGCCGAGGGACTCATCGCTGCTCGCAGCCCGCCGCGTTGACAAGACCCCGATCGCGCACCTAGCGTGACCGGCGTAATCCATGAGGATCCCGCCCGCGGGTCGCATGACAGAACCTCTTCTCCTGGTCGCGGTCGCTGAGGGCGTGGCGACCCTGACCCTCAATCGGCCCGAGCGGCTGAATGCCTTCACGGCCGCCCTCCACGAGGAGCTCGCTGCCGCACTCGAGCGCGCGGCCGGCGACGAGCCGATCCGCGCTCTCTTGATCACCGGCGCCGGCCGCGGGTTTTGCGCGGGGCAGGACCTGAGCGAGCGCAAGCCCACACCCGGCGAGGGCCCGCGCGACCTCAGCCAGGCGCTCGAGCGCTATTACAACCCGCTGATCCGGCGGCTGCGCGGCCTGGAGAAGCCGGTGGTGGCCGCGGTCAACGGCGTCGCCGCGGGCGCTGGCGCCGGGCTCGCCCTCGCCTGCGACATCGTGATCGCCGCGCGCTCCGCGAGCTTCATCGAGGCCTTCAGCCGCATCGGCCTGGTGCCGGACGCCGGCAACACGTTCTTCCTGCCGCGGCTCGCGGGCTCGGCGCGCGCGATGGCGATGGCCTTGACCGGAGAGGCGGTGCCGGCGGAGCGCGCGGCCGAGTGGGGCCTGATCTGGAAAGCGGTCCCGGACGGTGCGCTGATGTCCGAGGCACGCGGGCTCGCGGTGCGTCTTGCGCAAGGCCCGACCCGCGCGCTCGGTCTCACCAAGCGCGCCCTCAACCGATCCGCCACGAACGATCTCCCGGCACAGCTCGATCTCGAGCGCGACCTGCAGCGCGAGGCAGGGCAAGGCGAGGATTACCGCGAAGGCGTCGCGGCTTTTCTCGAGAAGCGGCCGCCGCGCTTCAGCGGGCGTTGACGCATTGAGTGCCACCGAGACGGCCGAGCGCGAGCGCATCCGCGAGGCGACCCTGCGCCTCTGCGCCGGCTTCGACGACGCCTATTGGCTCGAGCGCGACCGAGACGGGCGGTTTCCCGAGGCGTTTTATCGCGCCATCGCCGGTGACGGCTGGCTCGGCATCGCCATGCCCGAAGCCTACGGCGGCAGCGGGCTCGGCATCTCCGAGGCCGCGGCGATGATGCAGGCAGTGTCGCAATCGGGCGCGGGCTTCAGCGGCGCCTCGGCGATCCACATGAACATCTTCGGG
>DATMMM010000267.1:0-2166 GCA_035569735.1 Allostellaceae bacterium
GCTGAAGGCACACCATAGCGCGGCCGAGATCACCGAGGTGACGCGGCAGCGGGTGGCCTGGCAACGGCAGGCGGCGCGCGATCTCGCCGAGGGGCGGTTCGGAGAAGCCGTTGCGGCCTACGACAAGGCCAGGGCGATCACCTGGACCCAAGACCAGGAAACGGCTCGGGCGGCTCTCGTAGAGGCCTGGAAGCTGGACACGGCAGTGAAGCCGGTCGCAGCGCGCTTTGTGTTCGCCTACACCAACCGCGATGTCGACGCGCTGAATGCCGAACTGCGGCGGGTGCGGCGCGAGCGCGGCGAGCTCGCCGGCCCAGAGGTGCAGCTCGAGACCAAGCATGCGGAAGCGGCGTTCGCGGTCGGCGACCGGGTGCAGTTCACCGACACCGACAAAAAGGCGGCGATCTACAACGGCAATGTCGGCACCATCACCGGCATCGACGTCCGTACCGGCGAGCTCCGGGCGACGCTGGACAGCGGGCGCGCAGTGTCGTGGTCGGCTGCCGCGTTCCCGGGCTTCCGGCACGGCTATGCGGGGACGATCTATAAGGGGCAGGGCAAAACCCTCGACGACACCTACCTCTATCACACCAAGCACTGGTGCCGAGCGGCGAGCTATGTGGCGCTGACTCGGCAGCGGCAGAGCGCGCAAGTATTCGTGGCTCGCGAGACGGCGAGCGACGCCTTAGAGCTCGCGCGGCAGATGGCGCGCGGCGAGATCAAGGCCGCGTCCGTCGCCTGGGCGACACAGGACGAGTTGGCGGTGGAACCGGCACGGCCGCCGGAGGTATCGGAGAAGCAGGCCGCCCGGCCCGAGCCCACCAGGCGCCTGGAGTCGGTACGGGATTCTCTCAACGCAAAGGTGCGGGCGCTCTTGGAGGCGCGGCAGCAAGGTGAGCCGGCGCCCGCGCAGCCGGACGCAACGCCGAGGGAGGCTCTCCGCCTCGAGCTGCGGGCATTGGACCGCAGCGCGTTGCGGGAGGCGGCACACGCCGACAGGGTCGGGTCGGCCTGGAACGAGCGGCCGATGACCGTGCAGGACGCGGCGCGGCTGGTGGACCCGGGCTATGCGGCGGCGGCGGACCGCACGGTACTGCTCCGCGAGAAGGCAGGGCAGGTCGAGGAGTCGATCCGATACTACGAGGGAGTTCTGCGCCGCGGTCAGGAGCAGGGCGACCAGCGTTGGCGGGAAATCGGCTTCCTGGGCCAGGTCATGCACAAGACCGGCGTGCGCCGCGACCATGCTCTGGGTATGAACGAGGGCATCGAACACATGGCAGTCGCGGCATTGGACACGCTGGAGCCGCACCGGGCTGCGCTGGCCCGGGAGCTTCCGGAAGCCGAAAAGGTCGAGGCCGCCGCCTTCGGGCATGCGCAGCCGGCCGCGGCGGCCGAGCTGGCGAAACGTCAGAAGCTCGGAAACCTCGCCCGCGAGATCATCGCCGAACGGCGGCAGGAGCAGGACCAGGGGCGCGAGCGGGAGCGGAGCCGTGATCGCGACCTGGGGATGGAGCGGTAGGAAGCGCCGGGCGCTCGGTGATCTCCCGGCCAGCGTCAGCACCGCACCGATCGTCCATAGCTCAGGGGTGATACGAAAATCGGGACGGAGTGGAAGGAGCAAGGGATGCCAATCTCGAAAAAGCGGCGCTCGAAAGCTGCCCTCAGAACCTCGACGAAGGCCGCCGCCGCAGCGTTGCCGGACCGGCGCGCGATGGAAGGCTTCCTGGCGGGGATCGCCGGACACCGCGGTAACGACACGACGGCGAAAGCGCAGGACGTGATGTACGAGGCATGGGAGCGAACCACCTCCCGTTCGCGGATCGCGCTCGCCCGTAAAGCACTCGGCATCTCGCCGCTTTGCGCCGATGCTTATGTCCTTCTGGCTGAAGAAGAAGCCCGATCTATCGAGGAGGCTCGGGACCACTACGCAAAGGGCGTCGAGGCGGGGGAGTTGGCGCTCGGGCCGGAAGGCTTCAAGCAGTATGCCGGCCACTTCTGGGGCTTTCTCGAAACACGCCCCTATATGCGGGCCAGGGCCGGCCTCGCGGGGGCGCTCCTGAAGCTTGGCGACGTCGACGGCGCCCTCGCTCACTACCGCGACATGCTCAAGTTGAACCCGAACGACAATCAGGGAATCCGGTATGTCCTCGCCGGGTGCCTCCTCAG
>DATMMM010000268.1:0-3796 GCA_035569735.1 Allostellaceae bacterium
TCAGGGGCGGAGAGGAAAGGTGAGGTGGGGCGGTGCCGCGGCAACGAAGCACCGGCACTAGCCTCGATTCTCAGCGAGTGGCGGAGACTCCCCCACCTCACCCTGCCTCTCCGCCCCCGGGGGGCGGAGAGGAGTAGAAAACGTCTCTCCCACGAGGGGCTGCGAGAACGGAGCTTACGTCGCCGGCGCCTCCGCGACGATCACTTCTTTCACCTTGCCGGCGAGCTGCTTCAGGCTGAAGGGCTTGGGGAGGAAGTGGATCTCGGTGTCGGTGTCCAGGCGTTTGCGGAATGCGTCCTCGGTGTAGCCGGAGATGAAGATCACCTTCATCTCCGGATGCGTCTCGCGCACGCGCTTCACCAGCGTCGGCCCGTCCATGCGCGGCATCACCACGTCGGTGATCAGCAGATCGATGCTCTCCTTGCCGGAGGTGATGAGCTCGAGCGCGGCCTCGCCGCTCTTGGCCTCGATCACGCGGTAGCCCTTGTTGCGGAGCGCGCGCGCGCTGAAGAGCCGCACGGGGTCCTCGTCCTCCACCAGCAGCAGCGTGCCGGCGCCGGTCAAGTCGCGGCCCTGCGGCGCCTCGCCGGGCTCCACGCGCTGGGCTGCCGCGACGTCGGCGGCGGCAAGGCGCGGCAGGTAGATCGAGAAGGTGGCGCCCCGGCCGGGCTCGCTCTCCACCAGCACAAAGCCGCCGGTCTGGCGCACGATGCCGTAGACCGTGGAGAGCCCGAGGCCGGTGCCGGAGCCCACCTCCTTGGTGGAGAAGAACGGCTCGAAGATGCGCTCCAGATTCTCCCCGGGAATGCCGACACCGGTATCGATCACCTCGACCAGCACATAGTCGCCGGCCGGCATCACCTCGTGGCCGCGGCGCACCGAGGCGGTGGTGGTTATGTTGCTGGTGCGGATGGTGAGCGTGCCGCCCCCCGCCATCGCGTCGCGCGCGTTGACGGCGAGGTTGATGATCACCTGCTCGAGCTGGCCCTGGTCGACCTTGATTAGTTCAAGGTCGCGCCCGTGCACGACCTTGAGCTCGATGTTCTCGCCGATGAGGCGCGTGAGCAGGTGCGAGAGCTCGCTCAGCACATCGGTGATGCTGAGTACCTTTGGCTGAAGCGTCTGCTGGCGCGAGAACGCTAGAAGCTGGCGCACCAGGTTCGCGGCGCGGTTGGCGTTCTGCTTGATCTGCATGATGTCGGCGAACGGTGGATCGCCCGGCCGGAAGCGCAGGAGCAGGAGTTCGCAGAAGCCGATCATCGCGGTCAGCAGGTTGTTGAAGTCGTGCGCCACACCACCCGCGAGCTGACCAATGGCCTGCATCTTCTGCGACTGCGCGAACTGCGTCTCCAGGCTCTTCTGCTCGGTGGTGTCGATGAAGTGCAGGATGAGCCCGCCCCGCGCCTCCTCCGGAGCGTCGAGCCGGCTCACGAACAGCGTGGCGGAGCGCTCGCGCGGGCTCTTGAGCCGCACCTCGATGGGGGCGGTCATGGATTGCGGATTGGCGGCGGCCTCGGCGAGCCGGCGCGCCACCGGCTTCGCCTCGCTCTCCGGCAGGAAATCCACCAGCGAGCGGCCGATCAAATCCGCGGGCGGCAGGCCGAAGAGCCGGCCCAGCGCGCGGTTCGCCTCATCGAAGCGGCCCTCGCGGTCGAGCAGCGCCACGCCCACCGGCGCGTCCGCGAAGAAGCGCTGGAAGCGCTGGCGCGACTGGCGCAGCGCCTCCTCCCACTCGCGCTCCGGCGTCAGGTCGCGCACCACCGAGCGGGTGCGCAACCCATCGCCGGTCTGCACGACGGTCTGAGTGATGGAGACCTGGACGATGCGGTCGCGGCCCCTCAGCGCGAGCTCGCCGCGCTGCAGCGGGCCCGGCTCCGCCGCGGCGAAGGGCGTGTGCGGCGGGCTCTCGGCGGGGACCTCGCCCGCGATGAAATCCGTGAGCCGCGCGCCCTCTTCGACCAGCGCGCTGGCCGGGCGTCCGAGCCAGTCGGCAAGCGCCTGGTTGACGAACAGGAAGCGGCCCTCGCTGTCGACGGAATAGAATCCGACCGGCGCGTTGTCGAGGAAGTCCGCGAGCTTCATCTGCTCGTCGCGGATCACATGCTCCATCTCGTGGCGCGCCGTCACGTCCTCGAAGCTCCAGAGGCTGTAGCCTGGCCGGCCCGGCAGCGAATGGATCGCGAGGTTGAACCAAGCGGTGCCGCCCGCGGCGCCGCGGAGCGCCACCCGGCCGTGCGCGCGGCCGCGCCCCGAGGCCTCCTCGCGCAGCCGCGAGAATTCCGCGGCGGATTGGCCCTCGCCGGCGATCCGGCTTTGAATCGCCGGCAGCGGCGTTATCTCGCCATCGGGGAAGAGCGCGCGGAAGGCCGCATTGGCATAGGCGACGGAGTCGCGCGGCCCCAGGATCAGGTGTGCGTTGGGCGAGGCCTCGAGCGCGTGCGCGAGCACATCGACCCGGCGCGCCAGCACGTCGTGCACCCGATTCGCAACCACGCTCGCGACCCCCGCGAGCAACGCCATGCCCGCGAGCAGCATGGAAGCCGGCCAGAAGATCAGGCCTTGCGAGATCCCGCTCAGCGTCGCCAATCCCACGATCAGCGCCGCCGCGGAGAGCACGGCGGTCAGCAGGCCGAGCCCGTTGATCCAGCGCCGGAGAGTGGACCCGCCGCCGGCGGTGGAGGCTTGCGCGCCGGCGTCGGCGATGAAGGCGGGGCTAGAGAGCGCCATGCGGCTCCGGCTCGTTGCTGGTCTGGCGCTGTGGCCTGGCACGTAGTCTAGCATAGTTCAGACCCGTGGCGATTTCGGCTTGAGCTTGCCCTGGAGCCGGAAGACGTAGCCGATGATCTCGGCCACCGCCTTGTAGTGCTCCGGCGGGATCTGCTGGTCGACCTCGACATTGGCATAGAGCGCGCGGGCGAGCGGCGGGTTCTCCACGATCGGCACCTTGTGCTCGGCGGCGATCTCGCGGATGCGCTGGGCCAGGAGCTCGGCACCCTTGGCGACCACCGTAGGCGCACCCTCGGTGCCGAGCTGGTAGCGCAGCGCCACCGCGACATGGGTCGGGTTGGTCACCACCACCGAGGCCGTCGGCACCGCCGACATCATGCGCTTCCTCGCGCGGTCCATGCGGATCTGCCGGAGCCGCGCCCGGATCATCGGATCGCCCTCGGACTGCTTGAACTCCTCCTTCACCTCCTGCTTCGACATGCGCATGGATTTGGTGAAGCTCAGGCGCTGGAAGCCGTAGTCGAGCACGGCGATGAAGGTGAGCGCCACGAAGACGCCGAATCCGATGCGGGCGGTCAGCCGGGCGATCTCGCCCAGCATCTGCCCGGCATCGAGGCCGGACATCAGCGGCAGGCGGGCGAGCTCCGGCTGCATCAGCATGGCGACCACCGCCACCACCACAGCGAGCTTCGTCAGCGTCTTGCCGAACTCCATCAGGCCGCGCGCGGAGAACATGCGCGAAAAGCCCTTGGCTGGCGAGAGATTGTCGAGCTTGGGCGTGAGCTTCTCGGGCGCGAACAGCAGGCCGGTCTGGATCAGTGATCCCGCGAGCGCCGCCACCACCAGCAGCCCAACCGGCAGCGCGAGCGCGCCGGCGACGGCCGCGAGCGTGCCGCTCACGGCGGGCCAGAGCGCTCCCTCGACGCTGAGCTGGTGAGATGCCTCGAGGTACCGCTTGAGAGCCGTGCCGATGGTGCGCGCGATGGACGGGCCGCCGAAAGCCACCAGACCCAGGGCCGTGCCGATCATGAACCAATTGTTGATCTCGCGGGATTGCACGACCTGGCCG
>DATMMM010000269.1:0-2357 GCA_035569735.1 Allostellaceae bacterium
CCGCCGCCTGCTCGCGCAGCGTGGGCTCGCCCTCGTTCTGGGAGACGCTGACCACCCAGCGCTCGCCGGTCCAGTCGCCCAGCAGCTTGCCGAGGCGGTTGGCGAGATCGCGCGGCGCGCCCTCGGTGGGCCGAAGCTCGATGCGGCCGGGCTCGAAGCGCACCAGGTGCACGTTCGCAAACAGATGCGAGCGCAGCAGCGCCTCACGCTTGCGGTCGAAGAGCGCCACCACCTCGAGAAAACTCTGCGGCATGGGCTCGAGCCCCGGTGCCGGCACGGGCGCGGATGCGGGCTCGGCCGCGCGCAGCATGCGCGGCGCTCCCGCGGGTTCGGTCTCGCCCACGGCGCTGCGCCGCGCGCCCGGGCCGCCCGTTCCGCCGCCCAGCATTGAGGGCGCCGCCGTCCCGGTGCTCATGCCCGAGGGCGGGCGGGCGCCAGGCGCCGGCGTCGCCGCGCCATCACCCGAGAGCGCGCGCACGAGGTCGGCGGGCGCCGGCAGGTCCGCCACATAGGCGAGCCGCACCAGCACCATCTCCGCGGCTTGCAGCGGCGAGGGCGCGGTCTGGGTCTCGGCGAGGCCCTTGAGCAGCATCTGCCAGGCGCGCACCAGCACCGGCACCGAGAGCTTGGCGGCGAGCGGCTGGCCGCGGCCTCGCTCGCCCTCCACGGTCGGATCGCCCTCGCCCGCGCCGGGGCTGAGCTTGAGGCGCGTCAGGAAGTGCACGAGGTCGAGCAGGTCCTGCACCACCAGCACGGGATCCGCGCCGCCGTCGTAGAGCGAGCCCAGCCGGTTGAGCCCGCCCGCGGCATCGCCCTTGAGCACGGTCTCGAGCAGATCGAACACCAGGCCCCTGTCGGCGATGCCGATCATGTCGCGGACGGAAGCCTCGGTGATGGCGCCGCCGCCCGAGAGCGCGATCGCCTGGTCGAGGAGCGACAAGCCGTCGCGCACGGAGCCGTCGGCGGCGCGCGCCACCAGCGCCACGGCCGCGGGCTCGGCCGCCACGCTCTCGGCCTCCAGGATGCGCGCGTACTGCGCCTGCAGCAGCTCCGCCGGCACCCGGCGGAGCGAGAAGCGCTGGCAGCGCGACAGCACCGTCACCGGCACTTTCTGGATCTCGGTGGTGGCGAAGATGAACTTCACGTCGGGCGGCGGTTCCTCCAGCGTCTTCAGGAGCGCGTTGAAGGCTTGGCGCGAGAGCATGTGCACTTCGTCGATGATGTAGATCTTGTAGCGCGCCGCCACCGGCTTGTAGCGCATGCCGTCGGTGAGCTCGCGGATGTCCTCGACGCCGGTGCGCGAGGCCGCATCCATCTCCAAGACGTCGACGTGCCGGTCCTCCGCGATCGCCCGGCACGGATCGCATTGGCCGCAGGGCGAGATGGTCGGGCCGCCCTTGCCGTCCGGACCCACGCAGTTGAGCGCCCGCGCCAGGATGCGCGCGGTGGTGGTCTTGCCGACGCCGCGCACGCCCGTGAGGATGAAGGCATGCGCGATCCGGCCGGTGGCGATGGCGTTGGTGAGCGTGCGCACCATCGCCTCCTGGCCGATCAGCTCGGCGAAGGTCGCCGGCCGGTATTTGCGGGCGAGCACGCGGTAGGGGGTCAAGCCATCGGTCATGGAGATGCGCTCATCGGGGCGCGCTTCGATTCGCTCGCGGGCGCGGGTGGGAGGCTGACAAACGACCCGGGCAGAAACTCGTTACGGCTGCTTCCTTCCGGACCTGACCGGGTTGGCGAGACGCCCGTCCGCCGCCAACCTCCCGCGCCACTATATCAGGCGAGGTGCCCTCCGAAGCAAGGCCGAGTGATGCTCGCGGGCCAAGCGTCGCTTGCCCTTGTGATACGCGCTGTGCGAGTGTCCGCGCGACCATGAAGCCGCCGAATTTTTATGCCGCCAACGGGCTCGATCGGGCGGGTCACCGCCGGCGCGAGCCCGATTGGCTCTCCCAGCAGCTCGCACACCGCGAGACGCTGTTCGTGCCGGTCTGGCGCGGGCAGAACCTGGTGGCGGGCATCGCCGAGGGCGTGCCGACCGCGATGCTGGTGCGGCGCGAGGCGCTGGTCTCGCTCGAGGGCGAGGCCGTGCTGCTGGGTTTGCGCGAGGCGCGCGCCTATTTCGCCCTCGACCTCTCCGACCGCGAGGCGCCGCTGGAGACGATCCGCACGGAGGGGCCGGTCGAGTTCGCCGACCTCCGCCGCGTCGGGCCACTCCTCGCGCGGCCCGACGGCGCGCTCCTCGCCTATGCCCGCGGCATCGTGCATTGGCATGGCCGGCACCGGTTCTGCGGCGTCTGCGGCAACCCGACCCGCAGCGAGGAAGGCGGCCACGTCCGCCGCTGCATTTCGCCCGCGTG
>DATMMM010000270.1:0-7758 GCA_035569735.1 Allostellaceae bacterium
CACCGCCCGCTCAATCCTCGACCCAGCCGGGCGGGAAGTCAGGATTGAAGCGGAAGGTCGCGCGCTCCGCCTCGATTTCGATCGGGGAGCCGTCGTCCTTGTAGATCTCGATCAGGTGCGCTGAGCCGTCCCGCACATGGAGGAGGACGTGCACGCAGGGTACCAGGAATGCCGCTTCTTCCGCGGCGAGATTCTCCGCTCCTTCCCGGTCGGGATAGAACGCCTCGATCGCGACGCGCTGGCGCACGGTCGCACGCGGCGCGCCACCGGCGGGGCGGATTGCGAAACCGCCGTCCTCGTCGATCACCTTAACCAACGGATCCGCACACTGTGCCGCGATTTCGGCGCGGCCCGGAAAATCCGCCGCGAGCAGATTGTCGATGATGCGCCGCTCGCGCGCGCCGATGGCTCGGAACTCCGGGTCGAGCATGGCCCTCAGCGTCGCTCAGCGGGTGCGTCCTTCGACTCGCCGCTCAAGCGCGGCGGCTCAGGATGAAGGGTTTGGGAGATGGCGCAAAGAAAAGTCCTTCATCCTGAGCCACGGCCCTTCCCGCGATGCCGCAGAGTGGCGCTGGGCATGAGAAGGCCGTGAGTCGATGGACGCACGGATTTTATCCGGCAAGTACACGCGCCGCTAATTCCCGAACAGGCCTTTGAGCGGGTTGCCGATGCCGCCGCTGGAGCCGGAGCCGGATTTCGGGGCCGCGCCCCCGCTCGAGCCGGAGCCCGAGCTCGAGCCGCCGGCGCCGGGGACGATGCCCTTGAGCGTGTCGGTGACGCCGCCGGCGCCGCCTTTGACGATGTCGGCGGCGCCGCCCACGCCGCCCTTCAGGATCCCCGCGAGGTCCGGCAGGTAGGTGAGATTGTCCCAGGGCCCCTTGATCAGCACGGGGACGCCGAGCCCCGCCACCTTCGGCGTCACCTTGTAGTCGACAGTGCGCGTCGGCAGGTCGACGGTGCCGGCGCCCTCGGCCTTGAGGTTCGGCGAATCCAGGACGAGGTCGGGGTTCTTCATGATCCCGTTGGTCATGGTCCAAGTACCCGTCAGATGCGAGAAGGGCGTGGTGTTCCCGCCCCCGCCTCCGCCGAGAGTCGCGAGGTTCGCCACGTTGGTGGCGGCGCCGTTCAGCATCTTGAGGAGATCGAGGCCCTTGATCTCGCCGTCGGCGACGTTGAAGTTGCCCTTGCCGTTGAGCGAGCTGATGAGCGCGCGCTCGGACTTGCCCTTGCCGGCGAGCGAGACCTCGATGCTCCCTTTGCCCGTGAGCCGGTCGAGGTCGATCGCGTCCACCAGCAGCTTCTCCACCTGGATGCCCGACATGCTGGCGGTGAGCGTGAGCGCGGGCTCGGGCCCGCTGCCGTCGAGCACGACGGTTGCCTTGCCGCCGCCGCCGTAGGTCGCAAGCTGCGTCAGGTCGGTCGTGAGATGCCCGTCCTTGAGGCGGAGCGTGATGGCGCTCTTGTCGATCTTGATCTTGCGGAACTGGATCGCGCTGGCGGAGAGCTGGAAGTCGACGTTGGCAGTCTTGAGCGCGCTCACGTCGATGGGCTCGTCGCTCCAGGCGGAGCCGGCGGGCTTCGCCGCGCCGCCGCCGGCGGCCGCGCCCTCGGGCGGCAGGTAGGGATTGACGTTGAAGGCATCGAGCTCGAGGGAGCCCTTGACGTCGGGCTTGGCCCCGCCGGTGTTGAGGGCGATCTGGCCCTTGCCCTTGATCGCGTCGAGCGAGAGCTGCGCGTCGTTGAACTTGATCTCGCTGCCGGTCGCCTCGAACTTGCCGGCGAGGGCGAGCGGGCCGAAGCCCTCGCCTTTCGGCAGCGGCGAGCCCGCCCAGTCCGCGAGCTTGCGCAGCGAGGGCACCTTGAGATCGATGGTGCCGCTGGCCGTCGCTGGCAGCGCCGCCGCGCCCTTGCCCTTGAAATCGAAGTTCACTACGTCGGAGCTGACCGACGCCTCGACGCCGCTGCCCTGGCGCGCGATGAAGTCGCCGGTCTTGTCGACGTTGAGCTTCAGCTTGACAACCACGCCGTGGTACTGCGCGTCGCCGTCGATCTTTAACGCTGCGCTGAAGGCGGGCAGCGCAACCTTTGCGTTGATCTTCTCGATCACCGTGCGCTGGCCCGTGCGCTGATCGAGATAGCTGACGGTGCCGTTCACCAGCCGCACGTCGTCGAGACGAAGACCGCCGAGCATGCCCAGATTGGGGCCGCCGCCGGCCGGCTTCTGCGCCGGCGCGGCCGCGGAGCTCGCCGGCGCCGCTGCGCCCGGCGCCTTGGCAGTCAAGGATTCCCAATTGAACCGGCCCTGCTTGTCCACCTCAATCGCGATCACCGGGTCCTTGAGCACAAGGCGGTCGATCACGTACTCGCCGCTGAACAGCGGGAACAGCTCCACCTCCAGTTGGAGGCTGCCGAGGGTCATCATGTCCTTGCTCTGCGCGCCCGGCGCGTTCGAGAACGACACCTGCGCCGCCTCGATCGCGAGATGCGGCAGCACCGAGAGGTGCACGGGCCCGCTGACCTTGAGATCGCGGCCGGTGGCGCTCTTCACCTCGGCGACGATCTTGCTCATGTAAGTGTCGACCGAGATGAATTGCGGCAGCACCAGCGCGGCGCCGACCACGAGCACCACCAGGACGACGACGACGATGCCGATCCACTTCAGGAGCTTCATCATTTCCTTCGCCCCTCCCAGGGCATGCTGACGGCGGCGCGGAATCCTACCGCGCCGATTGTTTCAGGAGGTCGCGGATCTCGGTGAGCAGGATCTCCTGGCGCGGCGGCGCGGGCGGCGCCGCCGGCTCGGCGGGCTTGGCGCGATAGAGCCGGTTCACCTGCTTCACAAGCACGAAGATCGCGAAGGCGACGATCACGAATCGGATCACCGCGTTCACGAACTGCCCGTAGTTGATGGTGACGGCGCCCGCGGTTTTCGCGGCCTCCAACGTCGGATAAGTGCCGCTGCCCTTGAGCACGATGAAGAAGTTGGAGAGATCGATGCCTCCGATGATCACGCCGAGTGGTGGCATCAGGATGTCGTTCACGAGCGAGTTCACGATCGCGGTAAAGGCGGCGCCGATCACCACGCCGACGGCCAGATCGACAACGCTGCCGCGCGCGATGAATTCCCGGAATTCCTGCAGCATCGGTCCTCCCCCCGTACCGGGTACAGCATAGAAGGCTTGCGCCCGACTCGCCAGACCGCCGGTTCGGGCCCAGGCCGGCGCTGAGAAATCCCTCTCCGCCCGCTTGCGGGGGGAGAGGTTAGGTGAGGTGGGCGTCGATGACGGACGCGATCGTGCTGTGGAAGCACACCTCACCCTCCCAGCGCTTACGCGCAGGGTTCCTCCCTCTCCCCAGAGCGGAGAGGGTTATTCACCGCTCCCGCCACACCCTGGGCGCGCTGCCGGGCGGACCGAAGTCGCGCGGCCGCAAGCCCGACTGGAACCAGCTGATGAAACCCACGATGTCGAAGACCGGCAGCTGCAAGTGCTCGGAGAGCGCGCGGGCATAGGGCGCCATGTTCGTGCACTCGAGCACGACGGCGCCGAGGTCGGGGTGCCGTTTCTTAAGCGCGCTGCCGGCCTCCAGGATGTCCTGCTCGGCGGCCGCCACATCGAGCTCCAGCCGGTTGCCGATGAGCGCGCGGGTGAACTCGCGGCCGTCATCGGTGCCCATCACGGGCGTTTCGGGATCGACGCCCGCGGCTTTGAGATGCTGGGGCGTGAGCGAGCGCGCGCTCACCGTCAGGATGCCGGCGCGCTTCCCCGGCGGCAGCAGCGCCTGCACCGCCGGCACCTGCATCAGGCTCGAGGTCGCCACGGGGACGCCGACATGCGCCGCGAGGTCGCGCTGGTAGAGCGACAGGAACCCGCAGTTGGTGGTGATGCCGTCGGCGCCGAGCTCGACCAGCTCCTTGGCGGCCACGAGAAAGTCCGGCAGCAGCCCCCTCGCCTGCTCGCGGACCACGCGCTCGGGCGTGGCGCCCCGCACCACCCGATAGAGCACCGGAAACGGCCAGCTGCCGGCGTTCCCCATGTCGCCGGGGATGCGCGGGAAGCGCGCCTCCAGCATCAAGATGCCGACGGCGGCGCCATAGATCGCCTTGCCGCCGAGTGCCCTGCGTTCGTTCATCGCGGTCTCCTTGTTCCCACTCATGCAAATCGCCCGGCGCGGAAGGGCGCGATGTCGATGCCGGGCGCGCGGCCCGCGACCAGGTCGGCGACCAGCTTGCCGGTCATCGGCGAGGCGGCCATGCCGACGTGGCCGTGGCCGAAGGCGTAGACCACGTCGGGCGAGCCAGCGGAGGGGCCGAGGCACGGGAGCGAGTCCGGCAGGCTCGGGCGGTGACCCATCCAGACCGAGAGCTCCTCCTCGCGATAGCTCGCCTTCAAGCCCGGCAGCAGACGCCGGCCCTGCTCCAGCAGGATGCGCGCGCGGCGCCAATCGGGCGGCGCCTTGAGCCCCGCGAGCTCCACCGTGCCGGCAAACCGCAAGCCCGTCTCCATGGGCGTCCCCACGAACTTACCGTCGGCGTCGGCAACCGGCAGCCGCGGCATCACCTCGGGATTCCGGATCATGATGTGATAACCGCGCTCGGTCTCGAGCGGCACCCGGTCGCCCAGCGCCGCCGCCAGCGGCTTCGACCAGGCGCCCGCCGCGACCACGGCGGCATCGCAGGCGAACTCGCCGCGGTCGCTGCGGATCGCCTTGAGCCGGCCGCCCTCGAGCGCGAAGCCGGTCGCCCGCGCCACGTGGATCTCGCTCCCGTTGCGCTGCAGCTCCTCGGCGAGGCCGCG
Source organism: Allostellaceae bacterium (assembly GCA_035569735.1). Taxonomy (GTDB): domain Bacteria; phylum Pseudomonadota; class Alphaproteobacteria; order ATCC43930; family CGMCC-115725; genus DASZHJ01. The sequence continues at coordinate 4,797 of DATMMM010000270.1, forward strand.
CACCATCCGGTGAGGATTGCCGAGATGGCCGTTCTCCTCGACCAGGACGCCGCGCGTGAACTCGCGGGAGAGCGCGGGCTCCGTCTGGCGGAGCTGATCGGCGTCGAGCTCGGTCACGACGACGCCATTGTCGCGCCGGAGCCGCCAGGCCGCCTGGTCCTTGGCGTAGCTCTCCTCGGTCCGATAGACCCAGAGATGGCCCGCGCGATGAATGAGGTCCGCGACCCCCGCGGATCTCGCGAGCGGCAGCAGCGTCTCGACCGAGGGCGCCAGCAGCGCGCGGAGCGCTCGCGCCTGCGCCTTGACGCGCTCCGGCGCACCCGCGCGGATGAAGCGGACGAGCCAGGGTGCCACCACCGGCAGATAGCGCCAGCGGATCGCCAGCGGCCCCAGCGGATCGAGCAGCCAGCCCGGCACGTTCCGGATCGTGCCGGGCATCGACATCGGCACCACGGAGGAGCCGTTGAGGCAGCCGGCGTTGCCGAATGAGGTGCCCTCGCCGGGCGCGCCGGGGTCCAGCACGAAGACCGTATGGCCGTCGCGCTGCAGGAAGCTTGCGGCCGTGATGCCCACCATCCCCGCGCCGATCACGCCAACAATCTTGCCCATGAGTCTCCTCTAAGAACTCGGCTCAGGCAGGGCCTGCGCGCGGTCCCCGCAGCTTCTGATAGGCCTCGGCTGCGAGTGCCACAAGGCCGCCCATGGTGCTGCGCATCAGCGCGATCACGATGAGGGCGAACACCACCATGTCCCACTCGCCGTATTTCTGCAGATACGTGAGGATGATGTGGACCAGCGGCGCGCCCACCAGCGGTCCCGCGAAGGTTCCGAGCCCGCCCACCACCACCATGATGATCAGCTTCGCCATCTCGCTGAAATCGGCCATCTGCGGGCTCAGCACCACCATGTAGTGGGCATAGAGCACGCCGGCGAGGCCGGAGATGCCGCTCGTCAGCGTGAACACCAGTACCTTGACGCGGGTGGTGTCGACACCCAGCGTCTGCGCGCGAAGCTCGTCGTCCTTGATCGCCCGCATGAAATAGCCCAGCGGCGAGCGCACCAGGATATAGAGGCCGAGGACGATCGCCGCGGTCACGGGCAGCAGCGTGTAGTAATAGAGTACGGGCTCGAGGCTGCCGTAGAGCGAGGGCACGCTCAGCCCCTGCTCGCCCCGCGTGATCGAGTAGGCCGCGGTCAGCAGCACGTGGACGGTCTCGGCGAAGGCCCAGGTAGCGATCGCCAGATAGATCGCGCGCATGCGCAGCACCAGCCGTCCCAACGTGAAACCGAGCGCCGCCGCGACCACGACGCCGCAGGGCATCGCGAGCCAGAGCGGAAACCGCAGCCACACGATCAGGAGCCCGCTGCCATAGGCGCCGATCGCGGCGAAGGTCTGCTGGGCCAGCGAGAATTGCCCGGTCATACCCGCGAGCAGGTTCCAGCTCGCCGCCAGGATCGTGAAGTAGAATCCCAGCGTGACGACGTGGATCAGATAGGTGCTGAGCACCGCGGGGAGCGCCGCCAGGAGGACGAGCGCCGGCAGCGCCACCACGGCAACGCGCCGCCAGTCCACGAAGCCGAAGGCGCCGCTCATCCGAGGAGGCACTCCTGGATCAGCGCCGCGATCCGCTCCGGCGGAAAATCGCACGCGGGCCCCTCGGCCTTGATGCGGCCGAGATTGACCATATAGACGTGGTCGGCGTGCGCGACCGCCTGCTCGATGTTCTGGTCGACCAGCAGGATCGTGCTGCCGATGGTCTGCCGTGCGGTCATCAGCAGCGCATAGACCTGATCGACAAGGTTGGGCGCGAGGCCCGCGGTCGGCTCGTCCACCAGCAGGAGCGCGGGCTCGGTCATCATCTCGCGCGCGACCGAGAGCATGCGGCCCTGGCCGCCGCTGAGATCCGAGGCGCGCATGCGGCGGCGCTCGGCGAGCGGCGGGAAGATCTCGTAGACCCGCGCCATCTGCCGCGCGAGCCGCGCCTTGTCGCGGCGGAAGATCCAGCCGCCCATGCGCAGGTTCTCCTCCACGGTGAGATGCGGAAAGGTGTTGATCTCCTGCGGTACGTAGCCGATCCCCCTCGCCTTCACCTCGAAGGGATCGAGCGCCGAGATCGGCTCGCCCCGGAAGCGGATCGAGCCCGCATGCGGCTTCAGGAACCCGAAGATCGCCCGCAGCAGCGTCGACTTGCCCGCCCCGTTCGGGCCGATCACGAGCGTGAGGCTCTTCGGCCGCACGCCGAGCGACAGGCCCTGGAGTATGTCGATGCCGCTCTGATAGGCCGCATGGAGATCCTCCACCGCGAGCAGCGCCTCGTCGCTCATGCCCAGGCCTTGCCGAGATAGGCCGAGATCACCTCCTGCTTTGCCGCCACTTCGTCGAGCGTGCCTTCGGTCATCACGCGGCCGTCGATCAGCACCGTCACCTTGTGGCAGAGGCGGCGCATCACCGCCATCTCGTGGCTGATGATCACGAAGGTGATTCCGTGCGATTTGTTGGCGGTGAGGATCAGGTCGATGATCGCGTCCTTGATGACGGGGTTGATGCCGGCGAAGGGCTCGTCGAGCACGTAGCATGTGAGGCCCGGCACCATGAAGCCCGCTGCCACCTGCAGGAGTGCACGCTGGCCGCCCGAGAGCCGCTTGGCGGGCTCGTCCGCGAGGCGCGCCAGCGTGGTGAGCGCCAGGAACTCCTCGGCGCGCCGCCGTCCCTGCGCGAGGCCGCCGCCGTCGCGCGGCATGGCGAGGTAGGGCAGCATCAGGTTCTCGCGCACGGTCAGGTTGCCGAAGATCCGGCAGACCTGGAAGGTTCGCAGCAGGCCCTGCCGCGCGATCTCCTGCGGCTTCAAGCCGACGAGACTGCGGCCCTCCAACTGGATCTCGCCGCTGGTCGGCGCGTAGATGCCGGTGATCAGGTTCGCAAGCGTGGTCTTGCCGGCGCCGTTGGGTCCGATCAGGCCGA
>DATMMM010000271.1:0-6390 GCA_035569735.1 Allostellaceae bacterium
GAGCCAGCCCAGCGCCACGCGGCCCGCGTTGGTCCCGAGCTCGCCGCGCTCGCCGAGCGCGCGCGTCGCCACCACGGTGCTGGCGACCGCAAGGCAGGCGGCGAGCATCGCCGATGGCTGGATATCGAACCCGATGAGGCGGCCGCCGCCGAAGCCGAGCGCCGCCGAGAGCGCCACCTGCAGCAGCGCGCCGGGCACTGCGATGCGCCAGACCGCCACGAGATCGCCCAGCGAGAAGTGCAAGCCGACGCCGAACAGCAGCAACGCCACGCCGATCTCGGCGAGCTGCTCGACGGTCGCCTGATCCGCGACCAGGCCCGGCGTGAACGGCCCGACCGCGATGCCGGCAAGCAGGTAGCCTACCAGCGGCGGCAGCCGGACGAGCCGCGCCAGCATGCCGCCCAGATAGGCGGCGGCGAGGCTCATCGCAACGGTTGCGATCAGCGAGGGCGCGGCGGTCATGCCGCTACCATGCAGGCCCGGGAGGAGACTGGCCAGTCTATTGGCGAGCCCCGAGTCATTGCCTCTTGAAGCGGGCGCCGCGACGCGGAGACTGGGCCACGGGAGGCGGCATGCAGCTCGCGGGCAAGGTCGCGATCGTCACGGGTGGTGCCACGGGGATCGGCTACGCGATCGCCGAGGCGCTCGCCGACCGCGGCGCGTCGCTCGTCGTCGCCGATATCGCCAAGGCCGAGGACGCCGCTGTCCGGCTCGGAGCGCGCGGCGCGCGCGCGATCGGTGTCGCGATCGACGTGGCCTCGGAGCCCGACGCCGCGGCGATGGCCGATGCGGCGGTCTCGGCGTTCGGGGGTGTCGATATTCTCGTCAACAATGCCGGTATTTACACGAGTCTCAAACCCAAACCCTTCGAGGAGATCGATCCCACCGAGTGGCGTCGGGTCATGGAGGTGAATGTCTTCGGGACCTTCCTGTGCATCCGCGCCGTGCTGCCGGCAATGAAGGCGCGGCGCGCCGGCCGCATCATCAACATCTCCTCGGGCGTCGCCTTCAAGGGCAATCCCTATATGGCGCATTACGTCGCGAGCAAAGGCGCCGTCGTCTCGCTGACCCGCGCGCTCGCGACCGAGCTCGGCCCTCACAACGTGCTGGTGAACAGTGTTGCACCCGGTTTCACCCTGAGCGAGGGCGTCCTCGCGAATCCCGAGCTGATCGTGGGAGTCAAGGAGCGCTCGCTCCGCGGCCGCGTGCTCGCCCGCGACATGACGCCCGCCGATCTCGTCGGCGCCGTCGCGTTCTTCGCGGGACCGGACGCGGGTTTCATCACCGGTCAGACGCTCGTCGTCGACGGCGGCGCTTATTACCATTGAGAGGAGCGCGGTCCCCGTGCCGCAGCGCATTCCGATCATCGATCTCTCCGATGCGCTCCAAAGCGGCGCCGCGGCGCGGCGCAGGCTCGCGGAGCAGCTCGACCGGACCTGCCGCGAGATCGGCTTCTTCACGCTGGTCGGCCACGGCGCGCCCGCGGCGGTGCTCGACGAGCTCCGCGCCAGGGCGAACGAGTTCTTCGCCTTGCCGCTCGAGGAGAAGCGGCGCGCCGTTCATCCGGTTCCCGCGACCCCGCGGGGCTATCGCGCGCTCGGCATCGAGGCGCTCTCCTACGGCAACGACCGCCGGACGCCGCCGGATCTCAAGGAGTATTATCATTTCGGCCGGGAGACCTGGCCCGCCGAGCCTTATTTCACCAGCCCCGAAGGCCGGCGCTATTTCATTCGGAACCTGTGGCCCGGTCGGCCCTCCGGCTTCAAGGAAGCAGCCGAGCGCTATTACGCCGAGATGGAGCGGATCGTGCTGGCGCTGATGCGGCTGGCGGCGCTCGGGCTCGGCGTCGACGAGCATTTTTTCGACGACAAGGTCGACCGGCACATCACGGCGATGCGGCTCAATTTCTATCCGGCGCAAACCGAGGCGCCGCTGCCGGGCCAGCTGCGCGCGGGCGAGCACACGGATTACGGTACCTTCACGATCCTGAACGGCGAAAACGTGCCGGGCGGCCTTGAGGTGTTGACCCGCGGCGGCGAGTGGGTTGCGGTCGAGACCGAGCCCTCGAGCTTCGTGGTGAACATCGGCGATCTCCTGATGCGCTGGACGAACGACCGCTGGGTTTCCAACGCGCACCGTGTCGTTAATCCGCCGGCGCCCGCGGCCGCGCGCGCTCAGCGGCTTTCGATCGCCTTCTTCCACCACCCGAACTACGACGCCTCGATCGAGTGCATCGCGCAGCCCGGCGAGGCCAAGTATCCGCCCGTCCGTTCCGGCGACTACCGCGACCTCAAATACCGGCAGACGCGCATCGCGGCGGTAGGCTAATCCAGGGCCTCGCGCAGAGTGCGCGCGAGGTGATCCTTGCGATAGGGCTTGGTCAGCAGCTTGGCGCCGGGCGTCAGCCAGTCCCCGCTCGCGGGAGCATCCGGATAGCCCGAGGCAAACACCACCTTGAGAGCGGGCGCGCGGGCGAGCGCCGCGCGCGCGAGCTCCGGCCCGTTGAGTTTTCCGGGCATCATGATGTCGGTCAGCAGCAGATCGACCGGCTCGCGCTCCAGCGCGGCGAAGGCGCCCTCAGCGTCCGCCGCCTCGACGACGGCATAGCCGAGCTCTCGGAGCTGCCGGACGGCGATCGCCCGGAGCTTTGCGTTGTCCTCGACGACCAGGATGGTCTCGCTGCCTCCCCTGACTTGGACGCGCTCGGCCGTCGGCGCCTCGTTGGGCGCGGCGGCGTCCCTTGGAAGATAGAGTCGAAAACAGGTGCCATAGCCGAGCTCGCTATAAACCGTGACATGTCCGCCCGACTGCTTGATGAAGCCATAGACCATGCTGAGGCCGAGCCCGCTGCCGCGCCCCGCTTCCTTGGTCGAGAAGAACGGCTCGAAGATGTGCGCCTGCACCTCGGGCGGGATGCCCGTCCCGGTGTCGCGCGCCTCGATCATGACGTAATCGCCTTCGGGGACATCGGCGTGGCCCGCGGCGTAGGCGGCGTCGACCGGAAAATTGGCGGTCTTGAGCGTGAGCGTGCCGCCTTTCGGCATGGCATCCCGCGCGTTGGTCGCGAGATTGGTGATGGCCGCCTCGAGTTGAGCCGCATCGACGCGCGCCGGCCACAAGTCGGGCGCGAGCTCGAGCTCGACGCGCACGTTCTCGCCGAGCACGCGCGCGAGCAGCTTCGCGGTGCCGGTCGCCAGCGCGTTGATGTCGGCCCGCTCCGGGCGCAGCTGCTGGCGACGCGCGAAGGCGAGCAGGCGGGAGGTGAGCTCGGCGCCGCGCTGCGCCGCCTCCAGGATCTCGCCCAGATGTTCGGCGGTGCCGGGATCCTGGCCGCCCGCGTCCTGCAATAGCTCGAGATTGCCGATGATGATGCCGAGCAGATTGTTGAAGTCGTGCGCGATGCCGCCGGTGAGCTGGCCGATCGATTCGAGCCGTTGCGAGTGGCGCAGCCGCTCTTCCGCGGCGATACGCTCGGTCATGTCGCGGCCGATGAAGAAGTGCTGCCGCTCCGGCTCCGACCAGACGCCGGTCCAGGCGAGCGGCACGACGCGGCCCTCCTTGTGGACGTAACGGCAATTGAAATTCCGCGTAACCCGGCCCCTGCGCGCGTGGCGCATCTCCTCGCGCGTGCTCTCGAGGTCGTCGGAGTAGATGAACTCCGCGGCGCTGTGGCCGACCATCTCCTCGGGGCTGTAGCCCAAGATCGACTGTGCGCTCGGGCTCACCCGGATGAAGTCGCCTTTGCGGTCCACCACCAGGATGAGGTCTATCGAGGTCTCGAACAGACGGCGGTTGATCGCGTCCTCGGCCGCGCGCCGGCGGCCGCTCTCGATGTCGGCCAGGACATCGGCGCTCTCCGAAGGCGTCGCGATGGGATCGGTCATGTGCTGGGCGCGCGACGCACTAAGCGCCGAGCGCCGCCTGGATGGCAGCGACCAGCTCGGCCGAGCCGAAGGGCTTGCGCAGCACCGACTCGCCCTGGGCGAACAGGTAGCCGCTGGGGTCGGAGCCGCTCATATAGAGCACCTTGAGGCCGGGCTTGCGGGCCTGGGCAACTTTGCCGATGGAGAGCCCGTGGGGGCTGCCCGCGGGCATGCCGATGTCCGCGAGCAGCAGATCGACCGGCGCCGCGCCCTCGATGGCGCCGAGCGCGGCGGTAAATCCGTCCGTAGCGGTGGCGCGGTAGCCGGCCGCCTCCAACATCCGCACGACCAGACGGCGGTACTGTGGATCGTCCTCGACGACGACGATATGGGCCTCGGCGGGTGGCATGTCTCACCTTTGGCCCCCGACCGTATCACGGCCCGGTGCTAGAATCGTCAACGGACGCTTACCGTGACTGCGGGAGGGCTGCATGGCCGCCTCTGCCGAGACCGAGACGCGCGTCGACGAAATCGCGGACGGGATCTACCGCATCGCGACGCCCGTGCCGCCGAGCGTGGCTCCCGGCGGGTTCAGCTTCAGCCAGTACCTGATCGTCGATGAGGAGCCGCTGCTGTTCCACACCGGGCTGCGGCGGATTTTCCCGCAGGTGCGCGACGCGATCGCGCGCGTGATGCCGGTCGAGCGCTTGCGCTGGATCTCCTTCTCGCATTTCGAGGCGGACGAGTGCGGCGCGCTCAACGAGTTCCTGGCCGCGGCGCCGAAGGCCGAGCCGCTCTGCGGCAAGATCGCCGCCATGGTCTCCGTGAACGATGTCGCGGACCGGCGCCCCCGCGCCATGGCGGATGGCGAGCTCATCCCGCTCGGCCGCCACACCGTGCGCTGGCTCGAGACGCCGCACCTGCCGCACGCCTGGGAATGCGGCTTCCTGATGGAGCGCACGACGCGCACGCTGCTCTGCGGCGATCTCTTCACCGAGGGCGGCGCCGACCACCCGCCGCTCAGCAGCGCCGACATCCTGGAGTCCAGCGAGCGCTTCCGCCAAGCGCTCGATTACTATTCCCACACCAGGGGTGCGCGGGCCATGCTGGCGCGGATCGCCATGGAGGCCCCGACCACGCTTGCCCGCATGCACGGCAGCGCCTGGCAGGGCGAGGGCGCCAAATTGCTGATGGCGCTGGCCGACCGGCTGGAGGAATGAGTCATGCAAGAGATCGCGGGAGGTAAGGGACGCGCGGTGCCGCTTCGGAAAGGCGAGGCGGTGCGCCTCGTCAACACCTTCGGGCAGCAGGTGGTCGACACCTGGGCGGTGGCCGCCGGCGATTTCAGCCAGTACATGTCGGTCGAGCACACGCGGCGCATGCTGTTCAATCTGTTTCCGAGGCAAGGCGACACGCTCTACTCGAACCGGCGCGAGCCCATGCTGCTCCTGGAGGAGGACACCTCGCCCGGCAAGCACGACATGCTGTTCGCCTGCTGCGACAAGTGGCTCTACAAGCACTACGGCTCTCCGCCCGGGCACCGGAACTGCCGCGACAATTTCGTCGAGGCGTTGTTCGAGGCGGGCCACGACGCGCTCCTCGTGCCGAACCCGCTCAATCTCTGGATGAACATCCCCGTCAGCGACAGCGAGACGATCGGCATGGAGCCGCCGCTGAGCCGGCCCGGCGACCACGTCCTGCTGCGCGCGCTCATGGGCGTGATGGTGGTGTTCTCGGCCTGCCCGATGGACGTGACGCCGATCAATGGCCCCGACCGAACACCCAAAGCGGTACATTTCGAGGTGGCGGCCGCGAAGATTCCCTAAAGCATGTGCGGGCGGAATTCACCGTGAGGTGCAAAGGCACTTATATCCGCTTGCCTCAGCCGCTGAGCGCGATCCGGCGATAGCTCAACGCCTCGGCCACATGGATGCGCCGCACGGCTGGCTCGGCGTCGAGATCGGCCAGCGTGCGCGCGACGCGCATGACGCGGTGGTAGCCGCGCGCTGACAGGTGCAGGCGGTCGGCGGCGTCCAGCAGGAGCTTCTTGCCCTCGGCGTCCGGGGTGGCGATCTCGTCGAGAAGAGCGCCATCGGCCTCGGCGTTGGTGCGGATGCGTTGGTTTTTGGGGAGCGCCGCGTAGCGCTTCGCCTGCAGCTGGCGTGCCGCCGCGATGCGCTGCGCCACCTCGGCGCTGCCTTCCGCGGGCGGCGGCAGCGAGAGGTCGGCGGGCTTCACCGCAGGCACGTCGATGTGGAGATCGATGCGGTCGAACAGCGGGCCGGAGATTTTTGACTGATAATCCTGCGCGCATTTGGGCGCGCGCCCACAGCCGAGCGCGGGATCGCCGAGATAGCCGCACTTGCACGGGTTCATCGCGGCGACCAGCTGCACGCGCGCGGGATATGTGACGTGCGCATTGACCCGCGCCACCGTCGCGCGGCCGGTCTCGAGCGGCTGGCGCAGCGCCTCCAAGGTGGCGCGCTGGAACTCCGGCAGCTCGTCGAGGAACAGCACGCCCAAATGC